>NZ_JBNBZS010000010.1:0-242191 GCF_049629625.1 Roseomonas chloroacetimidivorans
AGTCGGGTAGCGCCGGCCCCGCTCAAACGCCAGCTGCCGCGCACGGTGCTCCTTGGTCCACATCCCGCCTATGTGGCCATGCAGACCGGCCCAACCCAGGCCGGAACTGCATTCTCAAACGGGGTCTGAGCGATGATCAGCTTGATCGGCAGATCGCATCTTCCGCCGCCAAGCTGGAAGCTTTGAGGGCGGAGCTGGCCAGTCGGGCTGCCAGTCGGGGCGCCTGAGACTGCGCCTGTCCAAGGGGTAAAAACAGCGACGGCTCGGGCAAATTGCTGCAGGGCGGGATCACCGAAACGCGAATCTGCTCGAAGACAGAAGCCAGAGCATTTGGAATGAACGCATGTGAACGAATAATGCTCTGGCCGCACAGCAAGGGCTGACTTCCCGGTCGCCTGAGGTCCACGACCTCGGGCGCAGCCCCAACAGTCCCTACTTCGCCCCCCTTACTTCGCCAGAGAGTCGTGCGCCGCGAGGCAGGCCATATCCAGGATGTTGTTCACGCCCGAGGCGATCGACAGGATCTGCGCCGGCTTCGACAGCCCCATCAGCAGCGGCCCGATGACCGGGGCGTTGGTCAGGCGGGGAATGGTCTTGCTGAGGATATGGGCCGCGTGCAGCCCTGGCATTACCAGCACATTGGCCGGCCCCGTGAGACGGCAGAAGGGATAGAGGGCGCGGATCTGTGGATCGAGCGCGACATCGGCCGCCATCTCGCCCTCATACTCGAAGCCGACATCGCCGCGCGTATCGAGAAGCTGCACGGCGCGTCGCACCGATTCCGGGATCACGCTGCCGCGCGGGTCGCCGAAGGTGGAGAAGGACAGGAACGCCACGCGCGGCACGAGGCCAAAACGCCGGGCCTGGGCGGCGGATTGCACGGCAATCTCGGCAAGCGTCTCGGGATCCGGGCGCTCATGGATCGCGGTATCGGCCAGCAGCACCGTGCCCATGCGGCGGGTGAGCATCAGGCTGAGGCCGAAGAGCACGCCCTTTCCACCATCCGAGGCCGGGGCGGGATCGATCGCCAGGCTGATCTGCTTCAGGGCCGCGTTGTAGGAACGCGTGGTGCCGGTGACCATCGCATCCGCATCGCCCATCGCCAGCATGCATGCGGCGAAGACGTTGCGGTCCAGGTTCACGGCGCGCTGCACGTCGCGGAACAGGAAGCCTTCGCGCTGCTTCCGCGCGTAGAGATATTCGGCGTAGCGGCGGTTGCTGCCCGACAGCGCGGCATTGTGGATCTCGATGCCATCCGGCAGCGGAATGCCGAGCGCGGCGACAGTGGCGTGGATGCGCTCCTCGCGCCCCACCAGCACCGGCGTGCCATAGCCCGCATTGCGAAAGGCGATCGCGGCGCGGATTGTCTTTTCCTCCTCGCCCTCGGCGAAGACCACGCGGCGCGGATTCTGGCGCACGCGCTCGGTGATCGCCTCCAACGCGCCGCTCGCCGCGTCCAGCTTCTGCGCCAGCATGCGGGCGTATTGCTGCAGGTCGATGATGGGCTTGCGCGCGACGCCGCTCTCCATCGCGGCCTTGGCCACGGCGGGCGAGACGCGCGAAATCAGGCGCGGGTCGAAGGCATGGGGGATGATGTAGTCCGGGCCGAAGCGCAGCCCGGCACCGCCGCCGGCGCCCGCCACTTCCTCCGGCACGTCTTCCCGCGCGAGCATCGCCAGTGCTTCGGCGGCTGCGATCTTCATGTGCTCGTTGATCGTGGTCGCGCGAACATCCAGCGCGCCCCGGAAGATGAAGGGAAAGCCCAGGACGTTGTTCACCTGGTTCGGATAATCCGAGCGGCCCGTCGCCACGATGCAGTCCGGGCGCGCGGCCTTGGCCTCATCCGGCGTGATCTCCGGATCTGGATTGGCCATGGCGAAGATGATCGGCTTGTCGGCCATGGCGCGCACCATGTCCGGCGTCACGGCGCCCTTCTTGGACAGGCCGAAGAAGGCGTCGGCACCCTTCAGCGCCTCGGTTAAGGTCCGCGCCTCGGTGTCGTTGGCGTGGGCCGACTTCCACTGGTTCATGCCCTCGGTACGGCCACGATAGAGCACGCCCTTGGTGTCGCACATGGTGATGTTCTGCGGCCGCATGCCCATGGCCCGCAGCAGCTCCGCGCAGGCGATGGCGGCGGAGCCCGCGCCGTTGATCACCAGCGTGGTGGATTTCAGATCGCGCCCTGTCAGGTGGCAGGCATTGATCAGCCCGGCGGCGGCAACGATGGCAGTGCCGTGCTGGTCGTCATGGAAAACCGGAATGTCCATGATCTCGCGCAGGCGCTGCTCGATCACGAAGCACTCGGGTGCCTTGATATCCTCAAGGTTGATGCCGCCGAAGGACGGGCCGAGATAGCGAACGCAGTTGATGAACTCCTCGACGTCCGCCGTGTCCACGCAGAGGTCGATGGAATCCACCTCGGCGAAGCGCTTGAACAGCGCCGCCTTGCCTTCCATCACCGGCTTGCTGGCAACCGCACCCAGATCGCCCAAGCCCAGCACCGCCGTGCCGTTCGAGATGACGGCCACCATGTTGCCCTTGGCCGTGTAATCATAGGCCAGCGACTTGTCCCGGTGAATTTCCAGGCAGGGCTCGGCCACGCCCGGCGAATAGGCAAGCGACAGGTCGCGCGCAGTGGCGAGTGGCTTGGTGAGGCGGATTTCCAGCTTGCCGGGCTTGCCCTCGGCATGCATGGCCAGCGCTTCCTCGCGGGTGATGCGGGCGGTGCGGGAATCCCCGTTTCCGGTGCGTCGCGCGTCGTCCATCCGCTCATTCTCCCGCCACCTGCCCCACCATAGGGTACCAGGAACGCCGCGTTTAGCGCGTCAGGACGCTCGCGGGAATGCCGATGACGGGCCTTCCCGTTGCTGCACCGCGGCATAGCAGACCGGCCGCGCCGCACCAGCGGGTCAGACGCGGCGGATGTTCCAGGGATAAGGCGTGCTGCCCTCCAGCATGCCAGTCAGGTTGCGCCGGAAGGCTGTGCGGATGGTGAACTGCCCCAGCGGGATCGTTGCGACCTCATCCAGCGCCAGTCGGCCCAGTTCCCCGGCGCTGCGGGCACGGGTGGCGTCGTCGGGCGCGTCGATCCACTCCGCCGTCAGCGCCTCCGCCCGGTCGCTCTTCCACCAGCCGAACCAGCCTGCCTCGCCCTGACCGCGGATGAGGGGCGACATGGCAGGCGACCCATAGGTGTTGGAGCTGCCGGTGGTGTGGAAAATACTCCAGCCCCCGCGTTCCACCGGCTCCCGCGAGTTGCGGCGCTGGATCACCGTGCCCCAGTCACTCTCCGCCAGTTCCACATTCATCCCGATCCGGCGCAGCGCATCGGCCGTTACCTGGCCCAGCGGCCCAATATCGGGGAAGTCGGTCGGGTTGATGATAACCACCTTGCCATTGCTGTAGCCGGCATCCCGCAGCGCAGCACGGGCGGCATCCAGGCTGCCGGGCATCAGGTCGGGATGATCGCGGTAATAGGGCGTTCGCCGGGGATAGAGACTGCGGCAATCGCTCCAGAGCGAGGCGTCGTCGCCCTGGGCCGCGCGCATGTAGTTCTCCTGCATGACCGAGAGCCGCACGGCCCGGCGCAGCCGCACATCATCAAAGGGCGGCTGCAGGCAGTTCAGCCGCATCAGCGCCAGTCTTCCCTCCACATCCAGGATCTCCTGCCGGATCTCGCGATTGCGGGAAAGCATCGGGCGCAGATCCGACAATGGGCGCTCCCACCAGTCCACCTCGCCATTGATCAGGGCCGCGGCGGCTGTGGAGGCATCGGGAATGACATGCCATTCGATCCGCCGGAGATGGGCCACCTTGCCGCCCGAGGCACGCTCCGGCGGCTCCTGGCGAGGCAAGTAGCCTTCGAACTTCTCATACACGACGCGGGAGCCGGAATTGTACTCCCCGGGCAGGAAGCGATAGGGGCCGGAGCCGATCATCTCCGTCACGCCGCGCGTCGGGTCCGTGGCCGCCAGGCGCTCCGGCATGATGAAGCACACGCTGGCATCGGGCTTGGCCAGCGCATCCAGCATCAGCGGGAAGGGGCGGTTCAGCCGGGCCTCGAAGCTCCGGTCGTCCAGGGCGCGCCACTCCGCCACGGTGCGGGCGAGAAGCTGGCCGAAGGGGTCGCGCACCGACCAGCGCTTGATGCTGGCGATGCAGTCGGCGGCGCGCACCGGCTCGCCATCATGGAAGCGCAGCTCCTCGCGCAGGCGGAAGCGCCAGCGGCGCCCGTCCTCCAGCACCTCATGTCCCTCCACCATCTGCGGACGCGGGCGATTCTGCGCATCCACGGCATAGAGCGTGTCGAACACGTAGTAGCCGTGATTGCCGGTGACGGTGGCGGTGGTCCAGACCGGGTCCAGGCTTGTCAGATTCGCCTGCGGCACGAAGCGCATCGTGCCTGCGCGCGCATCCTGGCCCAGGGCCGGGGCGGCCAGCCCGCCCAAACTGGCCGTCCCGGCAGTGGCGGCCCCGGCACGAAGCAGGCTTCGGCGATCCAGCATGGGCATGAACATTCTCCCGCAAGGCCCTGCGCGGGCCGTTTTCCCCGAGCCTGCGCCGGCGCAGCGATGTGAGGCAAGCGCTGGACCGATGCCGCGGCGCAACCTAGGAGTCCGCCCATGGACGCCGCCCCGCCCATTCCCAGCGCCGACGGCGCGACCCCTGCCATGGCGCAATGGTTCGCCGCCAAACAGGCGCATCCTGATGCGCTGATCTTCTTCCGCATGGGCGATTTCTTCGAGCTGTTCTTCGGGGACGCCATCACTGGGGGAGAGGCGCTCGGCCTCGCCGTCGCGCATCGGGGCGAGCATAACGGCCAGCCTGTGCCCATGGCCGGCGTGCCCGTGCATGCCATGGAGGCCTATCTCGCCCGCCTGATCCGCCGTGGTTTCCGAGTCGCGATCTGCGAGCAAATGGAAACTCCCGAGGCCGCCAAGGCCCGCAAGGCCCCGGCCGTACGGCGGGAGGTGGTGCGGATCGTCACTCCCGCCACGGTAACGGAGGAGGCGCTGCTGGAAGGCGGGCGCCCCTCCTGGCTGCTGGCCCTGGTGCCGGAGGGCGCAGAGCGCATCGGCGCCGCCTGGCTGGATATCTCCACGGGCAGCGTCTGTACGGAGAGCCTGAATGCCGGGGAACTCGGGGCCCTGCTGGCCCGGCTGGACCCCGCTGAAGTGGTGGCGCCGGAATCCCTGGCGGCCGGCGATGCCCTCACCCCCCTGGGCGGGCTGGTGCGGGAGGCTGCCCCGCCGCGCGACGGCGCCCGGCTGGCGGCCGAGGCCTGGGGCGTCGCCAGCCTCTCCGCCTTTGGCAGCTTCACCGAGGGTGAAACATCCGCCCTGGCCATGGCGCTGGATTATGTGCGCTCCACCTCCGGCGGCTCCCTCCCCCGCCTTGCCCCGCCGGAGTCCCGTGGCGGCGAGGGCACGCTGCGGATGGACGCCGCCACCCGCCGCTCCCTGGAGATCCTAAAGGCTGAGCGCGGCGGCAAGGATTGCCTGCTGGGCGCGGTGGACCGGACCCTGACCGCCGCCGGGGCACGAGAACTGGCCTCCCGCCTTGCCGCCCCCCTGGCCGAGGCGGGCCCGATCGCCGCCCGGCATGATGCGGTCGCTTTCCTCCTGGCCGCCACCAGCGTGCGGGCCGGGCTTCGGGAGGCACTGAAGGGCGCACCCGACATGGCCCGCGCCCTCGGCCGCCTCTCGGTCGAGCGCTTCTTTCCGCGTGACCTGGCCAGCCTGCGCGACGGCCTCGCCCGGGCCGAGGCGATGCAGGCTGCGATCGGCGATGCCGCCGGGGTGCCGCCCATCCCGCCCCTCCTGCAGGAGGCCAGCAAGGCGCTGGTGCCGAAAAATTCTCCTCGTGCCGAGCTGACCCGCGCCCTGGCCGCAGACCTGCCCGCCCGGCTGGAGGATGGTGGGGTGATCGGCCCTGGCTATGACGGCGAACTGGACGCGCTGCGCCGTCTGCGGGACGACGCGCGCGGCGCGATCCTGGCCCTGCAGATGGATCTGGCCCAGGCCTGGGGGGTCGCCAGCCTGAAGATCAAGCATCACCAGCAGCTTGGCTTTCTGGCAGAGGTTCCGGCAGCGGCGGGCGAGGTCCTGCTCCGGCAGAAGCCCGCCCCGGGTCCCATGGCGCCCATCCACCGCCAGAGCATGGCCAGCGCCCACCGCTTCACCTGCGGCGCGCTGTCCGAGCTGGACCGCAAGCTCTCCCAGGCGCGGGACGAGGCCGGGAAGCGGGAGGCGCTGGTGATCCGGCATCTCCGCAAGCTTTGCCTCGACGCCGCCCAGGGCATCGCCTCCGCCGCCCGGGCCGTGGCGGAGATCGATGTCCACGCCGCTTCCGCCGAACTGGCTGCCAGCGGCGGCTGGTGCCGGCCGGAGATGCCGGAGCGCCCGGATTTCTGCATCACCCAGGGCCGCCATCCCGTGGTGGAGGCGGCGCTGCGCCGGAATCGCGGCCCGGCCTTCGTGCCGAATGACGCCGACCTCTCGCCGGGCCGGCGCCTCTGCCTGCTGACCGGCCCCAATATGGCGGGCAAGTCCACTTATCTTCGCCAGAACGCTCTGATGGTCGTGCTGGCCCAGGCCGGGCTCTATGTTCCCGCCGAATCGGCCCGGATCGGCTTGGTCGACCGGCTCTTCTCCCGCGTTGGCACGGCCGACGACATTGCCGGCGGCCGCTCCACCTTCATGGTGGAGATGAGCGAGACGGCCGCCGTACTGAACCAGGCTGGCCCGCGCAGCTTCGTGGTGCTGGACGAGGTCGGGCGTGGCACCGCCACCTGGGATGGGCTCGCCATCGCCTGGGCGGTGCTGGAGGCGCTGCATGACCGGCTGCGCTCCCGCACCCTCTTCGCCACCCATTTCCATGAGCTGACGGCCCTGGCCGGGAAGCTGCCGGAACTGACCCCGGCCGCCATGAAAGTGCGGGAGCACCGGGGGCAGGTCGTGTTCCAGCACCTGGTTGGGCCGGGCGCCTCGGAACGCTCATGGGGCCTGCATGTGGCCCGGTTGGCGGGTGTTCCGCGTGACGTCGTGGCCCGGGCCGAGGTGGTGCTGACCTCGCTGGAGGAGCGGGCGCGGGGGCTGGACCCGCTCTCGGGCGAGTTGCCGCTCTTCGCTGCCGGGGCAGCGGCCCGGCCGCAGCCAGCGGGAGAGCCGGACGTCCTCCGAACCGCGCTGGAGACCCTGGACCCTGATGCTATGGCGCCACGCGAGGCGCTGGAGGCACTGTATCGCCTCAAATCATTGCTTCAGGAGCGTGAGACGTCTGTTGCAACGCAGCGCGACTCCTTATCTTCCGTCAAATGAACACCGCTGGCCTCGGCGCTGCCGAAGCACCTGTCGCGCCGTTGCCGGAGCTGGACGGGCTCGATGCCTCACCAGTTCCTAGCCGTGATGCCGCGCTGCTTCTCCTGCGGCGCCATCTCAGCCGCATCCAATCCGGGATGCAGGAGCGCTTCGAGCGTGAAAATCTCGCCGGCCTGACCGCCGCCCGAGCGCTCGCGGGCGAGATGGACGGGCTGATCGCGGCCATCCTGCGCTACAGTCTGGCAGCCATCGCCGGCCCTGGGGCGAAGCCGGCCTTCGCCCTGGCGGCGACCGGCGGCTATGGGCGTGGCACCCTCGCCCCTTACTCCGATATCGACCTGCTTTTCGTCTCCGACGCGCCGCTGGACGCCCATGGCCGCCGGACGGTGGAGTTCATGCTCTACCTGCTCTGGGATCTCGGGGTGAAGGTGGGGCACGCCACACGCTCCATCGCCGAGTGCCTGGTGGATGCGAAGGCGGACACCACGGTCCAGACCGCCCTGCTGGATGCGCGCTACCTGGAAGGTGACCGGGACATTTATGACCGGTTCGAGGCCGCCTATACCCAGTCGCGAGCCGAGTGGGGCCTTGGCCAGTTCCTGCACGCCAAGCAGATCGAGCGCGGCCTGCGCCACCGCCGCTATGGCGACAGCCCTTATCTGGTCGAGCCCCATATCAAGGAGGGGCGCGGCGGGCTGCGGGACCTCCAGACCATGTACTGGCTGGCCCGCTACGCCTTCGGGGTCGAGAAAATGTGGCAGCTGGTGGGGCCGGAAAGCCCGGGCGGCGGGCTGCTGACGGCCCAGGAGGCTCGCGCCTTCCGCCGCGCCTGGTCCTTTCTCTGGTCGGTGCGCTTCCACCTCCATTACGTCACCGGCCGGGCCGAGGAGCGCCTGACCTTCGACCTGCAGCCCGTGGTCGGCGCCCGGATGGGCTATACACGCCATGGCAAGCAGGACGGGGTGGAGCGCTTCATGAAGCACCTCTTCCTCACCGCGCGTGAGGTGGTGCGCCTGAAACGCCTGCTGGAACCGGCGATCGAGCGCGCGGCGCTGGGCATGCCGGCCTTGCAGCCCGCCCCGGATGAGGCGATGCGCCGGGCGGGGCTGACCCTGGCCGATGGCAAGCTACTCTTCGCCCCGGAACACGATATTGCGGCTGATCCGGCGGTTATGCTGCGCATCGTCCGGATGGCGCGGGACCGGGGGCTGGAGATCCATCCGCTGGGCCTGCGTGCCCTGATCCGCAACGCCCGCTACGCCGCCCGCCTGCGCGGGCAGAAGGCGGCGAACACCATCTTTCTCGACATCCTGACGGGCAAGAACAGCGGCCATTGCCTGCGTGCGCTGAACGAGGCCGGGGTGCTCTCCCGCCTCATCCCGGAATGGGCTCGCATCGTCGGGCTGATGCAATTTGACACCTACCACGTTTTCACCGTGGAGGAGCACACCATCGAGGCGGTGGGCGTGATGAACGCGCTGGAGCGCGGGGAGCTGGATAATATCGCCCCCGTCGCCTCGGAACTGGTAGGGCAGTTGCAATCCCGCCGCGCCCTTTATGCCGCCATCCTGCTGCATGACATCGCCAAGGGCCGTGGCGGCGACCATTCGGAACTGGGCGCCGGCATCGCGCAGGAACTCTGCCCGCGGCTCGGCCTTTCCCCAGAGGAGACGGAGACCGTCTCCTGGCTGGTGCTAAATCACCTGCTGGTCAGCCAGACCGCCTTCAAGCGCGACATCGACGATCCCAAGACCATCCTCGACCTAGCGGAGGTGGTGCAATCGCCGGAGCGGCTGCGCCTGCTGCTGGTGCTGACGGTTTGCGACATGCGAGCGGTCGGACCCAAGGTCTGGAACGGCTGGAAGGCCACCCTGCTGCGCGAGATCTACTGGCGCGTGGCCGAGGTTCTGGCCGGCGGCCTTTCCGTGCCCGAGCGCGACGTGCGCGTGGCCCGCGCGCGGGAAGCCGCCTCGGCCGCGTTGGAGGGCCGCCCGACGCAGGAGGTGGAGCATTTCCTCTCCCTGGGTTACCCGGGCTACTGGCTATCCTTCGATCCCGACACCCATGCGCGCCACGCCGCCATGATCCGGGAGGCGGAGTGCACCGGCGCGCCGCTGACAGTCCGCACCGAGGTGCTGGAGGATCGCGCGGTGACGGAGGTGACGGTCTACACCGCCGACCACCCCGGGCTGTTCAGCCAGATCGCGGGTGCGCTCGCCGTGGGCGGCGCCAGCATCGTCGATGCCCGGATCCATACCATGACCAATGGCATGGCGCTGGACACCTTCTGGGTACAGGACGCCGCGGGCGGCGCGCTGGACGCGCCGCATCGCCTGGCGCGGCTTTCCGTGATCATCGAGCAGACCCTGTCCGGCCGGATACGGATCGCCGAGGAGATCAGCAAGGTGAAGCGCGAGCCCGCGCGGCTGCGCGCCGTGACGGTGCCGCCCCGTGTCGTGATCGACAACCATGCGAGCAACACGCACACCGTGATCGAGGTGAACGGGCGCGACCGCCCGGGCCTGCTGCATGACGTGACCGCCGCTATTTCCAGCCAGGGCGTGCAGATCGCCTCCGCCCATGTCACGACCTATGGCGTGCGGGCGGTGGACGTCTTTTACGTGAAAAACCTGTTCGGCCTGAAGCTGGAGAACGAGCGCAAGCTGGAGGCGCTGCGCGGCGCCATACTGGAGGCGATGGCCACGGCGGCAGCGGAGGCGGCCTGAGGGGCGGCCGGCTGGCTCCAGCCCAGGACGGCTGCCGGGCAGGTCCGCCCGACAGCGCGCATCGTCGTGCATTCACGGGCAATCCGTCCGGTGGTGGAGTCAGCCCTTACCGGCATAGACGGCCCGTAACCGCCAGCCCTGCGACGTCCGGGCAAACTCGAAGTCGCCCACCCGTGCCATGCCGCCCCCGGAGGTCACGCCGGGATGGGGTGTGAGGCTGGCGCCGACCCTTTCCACGAGTTGCCGGTTGGTTAGGCTTCCGCGGAGGTCCAGGCCGGTATCGCTCGCCAGCACTCTTTGCAGGAAGGCCCCGAGCGAGCGAGCATCGACTGACGGCAGGCGATCGCTGTCAGCCTCGCCGCGCACTTCGAGCGGTAGTTGTGTCGCTCGCGCGAGGCGGACGGCATCCCCGGCGAGCAGCGCCTCCCGGAACCCGGGCCAGAAGGTCGCGAAGGAAGCCGGTTCGGCCGCTTCGCGCTGCGATGGCTGGACACTGACGGCATCCGCGCAATTAGCGGCCCCACCGAGCAGAAGCAGCGCCATCAGCGCTCCTAAACGGGCCATCGCACGGCCTTTACCTCGTACTCGGAGAAATCATAAGGCGACAGCTTGACCCTATTGCTCTGGTTGCCGCCCAGCAGCTTGATGCGGGTCGGCTTGCTCTCGATCATGAAGCCGACATGGAAACCCGTGTTGGACCCCGTAGCGGCGTCGCTCGACGCGCCCTTACGTTTGATGACCGTGATCGCCCCGTAGCGCGGCTCGGTCGCCATCCCCCAACCCATCCAGCTCGACGCAAGAGCGTTGTTGGTGCCGACATAGCCGGCCTTCCGAATCACCCAGTTCACGAAGGAGGAGCACCACGCCACCTCGTCCGTCTTCGCGTTGAAGGTGGTGGTCGAGTGGTACTCGACGATGCGCGGGTTATGCAGGGCACCGGCGATCTCGGCGGTTCCGAGCTCTCCCTGCGCGATGCTCATCCAGCGCTCGCTCAGCGCCTCGCCCGCGATTGCAGGCGGGGAAGCACCCGAGTCATTGGCAACCACGAGCCCACCATCATTCTGGCCTGTCTTCTCCTTAAGAGCGCTGTAGCGGGCCAGCGCCGCCCGGGTTTTCGGGCCCATTTTGCCGTCCACCACCAGGCCCGGCGATGGCTTGAGCACGGAGTTCAGTTGCCGCTGCAACTGCCTTAACGCTTCCGACGTGTTCATCTGGCATTCTCTCCCGAACGAGGTGGCACGGATGTCGGGCCCGCGATGTGGCGGCCCTTCCCGCTACTGTCCGGCCTCGCCGGACTTCATGCGGAGTAGACAGTTTCCCCGGCGCGGTGCTGTGCCGGGTGGGCGGTATCAGGGCTGGCAGTGGGGCCGACGCGCGCTGACAGCGCCCGGGAGGACAGCCCGAACGGGGTATGCGCCAGAGATCAAAATGAGGTCGGAGTGGAGCGCAGCCGTCGCGTTCTCGATCCTGACCTGGCGAGTTGGGCCTGGCAGCAAGGGAACCTCCTCCAGCCGGTTACCGACACCAGCCTTCCCGAGACTCCATCGTTGCTTTTGTGGAACCAGTCAATCCACTGAATTATCAAATATTTACGAAGGATTTCCGGCCCTCCGAACGATCTCCGAAAGGCTTGGCCACCGGGTCAGCTGGATCCCGGCGGAGCGGCAGCGGCGCAGTCGTTCAGGAACACCCGATCAGCCCAGCATCCGCCCGATTACCTGGGCCGTGTAATCCACCACCGGGATCACACGGCCATAATTGATCCGCGTCGGTCCGATCACGCCGATCGCACCGACGATGCGCTCCTGCCCGTTGCGGAAGGGCGCCACCACCATGGAGAGCCCGGCCGTGTCGAAGACGCCGCTCTCGGCGCCGATGAAGATCTGCACGCCCTGGCCGCGCTGGGCCAGCTCCAATAGGCGCAGCATCGTCTCCTGCGCCTCCAGCCGGTCAAACAGGGACTGGATCTCCGCGACCCGCGCCGCCTGATCCAGGTTCTGCAGCAGGCGCGACTGGCCGCGCAGGATCAGGGAACCCCCTCCCCCGCCCGCCCAGGTCGCAAGGCCGGATTGCACGACCTGATTGGTCAGCTCGTCCAGCGCCGTACGGTTGGCGGCGATCTCGGCCTCGACGAGGCTGCGCGTATCCTCCAGCGTCCGGCCGTTCAGCCGGGCGTTGAGGTAATTCCCGGCCTGAGCCAAGGCGCCGGCGGGAAGACCAGGCGGCACCTCGATGATGCGGTTCTCCACCTGGCCGCGCTCGCCAACCAGCACCACCAGGGCACGGCCGGGCCCGAGGGCGACGAACTCAATATGGCGGACACTCGCTTCCGCGCTTGGCGCCACCACCAGCCCCGCCGCGCCGGCGAGGCCGGACAGCATCTGCCCGGCTTCAGCCAGCGTATCCTGCATGGAGCGGCCGGAGGCAGCGCAACGGGCGGCGATGGCCTCCCGCTCGTCATCCGTCAGGTCGCCGAATTCCAATAGCCCGTCGACAAAGAGCCGCAGCCCGCGCTCGGTCGGCAGGCGACCGGCCGAAGTGTGGGGCGCGTAGAGCAGCCCCGCCTCCTCCAAATCGGCCATGGCGTTGCGGATAGTGGCGGGGGAAAGCGCGACAGGCAGCCTGCGCGAGAGAGTGCGGCTGCCCACCGGCTCGCCGGTTTCGACGTAAAGTTCCACCAACTGGCGCAGAATCGACGCGCTGCGAGTATCCAGGCCTGGCAGGAGCGTCCCGGTGCTCGCGGCCTTGGACGGAACAATTCCGGGACGTTGGTTGGGCTGTGCGCCCATTCTGCTGCCTGACTCCGTTAAGACTACCGGACCTTGAAAGCTAGGGAGGGGCATGTGGCACGTCAACGACATGCCATCACGGATCGGCGGTCAGGCGGCCGTAAGGCACAGGTGCCACATTCGGTCACGGTCGGGACATTCTTCCGTCTCAACCCGAGGGCTCCAATATGGGCCTGAAGCGGAGGCCACCATGGACAACGCGCGGGACAGGTCGGGATACAGGGGGCTACAGGGCCGGGGGCTTCCCTCAGTGGGGGCCTGGGCCACCATGCTCACGCTGTGGCTGCCGCCGGGCGACCTGCCCTCGGCGGAGGCGGCGTTGACAGGGGGTGGGGTGGGCGTGTTCCTCCCGCCTCCCTGCCAGGAGAGGCCCGCCGAATGTCCGTCACCGCCCCCGGGGCTCTCCGCCCCTCCGGCCGCGCCCCCGACCAGCTCCGAGAGCTGAAGCTGGAGCCCGGCGTCGCCCGGCACGCCGAAGGATCCTGCCTCATTCGCATGGGCGTGACCGAGGTGCTCTGCACGGCCAGCGTGGAGGGCCGGGTGCCCTCCTTCATGCGCGGCAAGGGCCTGGGCTGGGTCACGGCAGAATATGGCATGCTTCCCCGCGCCACCCATAGCCGCGGCGACCGTGAGGCGGCGCGCGGCAAGCAGTCCGGCCGCACCCAGGAAATCCAGCGCCTGATCGGCCGCAGCCTTCGCGCCGTGACAGATCGCGCAGCCATGGGCGAGATTACCGTCACCCTGGATTGCGACGTGCTGACCGCCGATGGCGGTACACGCTGCGCCGCCATCACCGGCGCCTGGGTGGCGCTTCACCAGGCCTTCGAGCATTGCCGGAAGGCAAACATCATGTCGCGCAACCCGCTGGTGGATCAGGTTGCCGCCATCTCCTGCGGCATTCATGAGGGCGTGCCGGTGCTGGACCTGGACTATGCCGAGGACAGCGCCGCCCATACCGACGGTAATTTCGTCATGACGGGCAAGGGAGGAATCGTGGAGATCCAGGCCACCGCCGAAGGCGCGCCCTTCACTGAATCCGAGCTGACGAACCTGCTCAACCTGGCCCGCAAGGGCACGACGGAGCTCTTCGCGGCGCAGCGGGCGGCGGTCGGGCTGTGAGTCACCGCATCCTTACCGAGAAGCGCCTCTGCCTCGCCACTCATAATGCCGGCAAGGCGCGGGAGGTGGCCGCACTGCTGGCAGAGCATGGGATCGAGGTGGTGACGGCCGGCGAACTGGGCCTGCCCGTGCCGGACGAGACGGAAACCACCTTCATCGGCAACGCCACGCTCAAGGCCCAGGCTGCCGCCAAGGCGAGCGGCATGGTGTCCATGGCCGATGATTCCGGCTTCTCCGTCTCGGCTCTGGACGGCGCGCCGGGGGTCTACACCGCCGACTGGGCGGAGCAGCCGGACGGCACGCGCGACTACGCCAAGGCCATGACGAAGGTGGAACAGCTGGCCCGCCACGCGCCGGACCGCAAGGCCTGGTTCTCCTGCGCCCTCGTACTGGCCTGGCCGGACGGGCATGTGGAGGCCTTCCTGGGCGAGTGCCCTGGCCAGTGGATCTGGCCACCGCGTGGTGACAAGGGCTTCGGCTACGACCCCATGTTCATCCCAGATGGCGAGGCGCAGAGCTTCGCGGAAATGGACCCGGCCCGGAAGCACGCGATCAGCCACCGCGCGGCCGCCTTCCGCCTGCTCTCCGAGGCCTGCCTGCCGAAGCACTGAAGTCGGCGGGCGCTCGTCAGGCGCGGCAGGGCGGGGTGCCTGCCCCGCCGAGGGCCAGCAAGGTTTCCACCCCGGCCTCGCCATTCACCGCGCGACCCAGAGCCAGGAAGCGGTCCCGCTCCATCGAGACATCGGCGGCGATCCAGACCGCCTCGCCCTGGCCGTGCCGGAGGACCTGCACCTGCCAGCCCGGCGGGGCCGTGGCGGGCAGCGCGCCCGAAGGACCGGTCCAGATGCCCAACCGGCAACCCCGAGGCCCGACATAGCCGGCATGGAAGCCGCCGCCGACCGGCTCCACCGAAACAAGCCGCAGGCCGGCCGCGGTGAGGTCCGGCGGGGTGAAGCCCTGCACCGCCGGCCGCACCGTCTCGGCCAGGAAGCGCCGATGGGCCTCGACGACCGGCACCTGGGCCGAGGGCCAGGCCAGGGCGGCTCCGAGGCCGACCACGACGCAGACCGCCGCCGCGGCGGCCCAGGCCATGCGTGGGCGAAAGGCCGGGGTTGGCATGGTGGGAAGGGAGGGCGCGGGCAACCCGGCATCCAGGGCTGAGGTCACGGCCCGCAGCCGGGCCAGGGCCGCGAAGCGTGCGGCCAGGACGGGATCGGCCGCCAGCGCTTCGGCGGTCTCTGCGGCGGCCGGGGGCGACAGCTCGCCATCCAGCAGCGCGCTCATCATCTCATCCGCAGATTTCACGGCGCGCTCCTTCGGATTGGGACCACGCGGCTTCCGGCGATCTCCGCCAGCATGGCCGCCCTTGCGCGTGCGAGGCGGCTCATCACGGTGCCAACCGGGATGCCCAGGGTTCCGGCCGCCTCGAGATAGGTGAAGCCCGCGATGTCCACCAGCGCGACCAGTTCCCGCTGATCAGGGGACAGACGCTCCAGGGCCTGACGCACCGTGATCTCCGCAATCATTCCGCGTGGGTCGATGGTGGGCTGGCCGTGCAGCGCGTCCTGCTCCGCCGCATGGGCCATGGCCACGCGGGAATGCCGGGCCTGGTCGATGAGGATGTTTCGCAGGCAGCGAAAGAGATAGAGCCGGGCCTCCGTCTCGTCATCGGGCACGCGGCGGGCGGCCAGGAAGCGCGCGGCAGCTTCCTGCCAGAGATCCTGGCCGGCATCCGGGTCACCCGTCAGGGCGCGCGCATAGCGGTGCAGGCTGGCCCCGTGCCGGGCCAGCAAGGCATGGCGGTTTCGCACCCCGGTAGCTTGCGGCAAGCGCCCCGGGAATAAAACCACGGGGCAGCCCGTTCTCTGTGCAGTGGCCCGTTCAGGGCTCCGAGGGAGAGAACGTCCATGACCATCGAGCACAGCCTCATGGAGCTTTACCAAGAGGATCCGGAGCGGGCGGATGCCCTGGCCTTCGGCCGGCGCGGCGCGCTGAAGGGCGCGGCCCTGGCCGCCATGGGAGCCGCGCTGGGCGGCACGATTCCTTTTGCCGCGCGGATGCCAGAGGGCCTTCTTCCCGCCGCTCTCGCCCAGGGCACCGGCGGCACGCCGACGCTCCGCATGGACGGCAAGGCGCCGCTCATCCTGCTCGGCGAGCGTCCGCTGGTGGCGGAAACGCCGGAGGCGATGCTGGATGACGACGTCACCCCGGTGGACAAATTCTTCATCCGCAATAACGGCCAGATTCCCGACCGCTTCGCAGGCGACCCGAAGACCTGGCGCATCAAGATCGATGGCGAGGTGAACACCCCGCTCGACCTCAGCCTCGGCGATCTGGAGAACCGGTTCGAGGTGGTCACGCTGCAGTTGCAGATGGAATGCGGCGGGAATGGCCGCGCCGCCTTCACGCCGGAGACGCGCGGCAACCAGTGGGGCAATGGCGCCATCTCCAACGGAGAATGGACCGGGGTGCGGCTGCGCGACGTGATCCGCGCCGCCGGGCCGAAGGACACGGCCCGCTTCACCGGCCATTACGGTGCGGACCCGCACCTCTCCGGTGATACCTCCCGCCCCGCCATCAGCCGCGGCATGCCCATCGCAAAGGCCATGGAAGATACAACGCTGATTGCCTTCCGCCTGAACGGGCAGCCCATTCCGCAGGTCCATGGCTATCCCGTGCGGCTCATCACACCGGGCTGGCCCGGCAGCCTTTCCCAGAAATGGCTGACGCGGATCGTGCTGCGTCCCACGCCGCATGACGGGCCGGGCATGGGCGGCACCTCCTACCGCGTGCCGGTGAAGCCGATCGTGCCGGGCAGCCGCAACGATGGGGCCGATTTCGTGGACATCGCCTCCATGCCCGTGCGCGGGCTGCTGACAAACCTCGCCCATGGTTCGCGCCTTGCGGCGGGCACGCGGCGGCTGGATCTGCGTGGCCATGCCTGGGCCGGGGACAAGACGGTTCGGGCGGTCCATGTCTCCTCCGATTTCGGCGCAACCTGGATGGAGATGCGGGTGAACGAGCCGCCGAACCGCCATGCCTGGCAGCGCTGGCAGGGCACGCTGGAACTGCCCTCCGACGGGTATTTCGAGCTTTGGACGCGGGCGACGGACAGTGACGGAAAGATGCAGCCCCATGCGGCCGCGAACTGGAACCCGCAGGGCTATGCGGCAAACGCCATGGCGCGCACGGCGATCCTCGTCGGATGAGCTTCTCCACGCTTGAAAAGGGGATGATGGGCGCGACCTGCGCCCTCGTCCTGCTTGTCCTGGCGATGGACGTGCCCTCGACCCGACGTCCCGCGCCGCCCGTGCCCTATCCGCCCACTCCAGCGGCGCTGGCCACTGCCCGGGCGGACCAGGCCGCGGCCGAGCGCGCGGCGGCGGCCAAGGCGGAAGCGGAGCGCCTGGCAGCCGTGCAGAACCCGGGTGAAACCGAGGACATCCTGCCCGCCGGCGATGCCCGGGAGGAGGTCTTCGCCCGCTGCACGGCGTGCCACAGCACCGCGATCATCCGACGCAGCGGCTTCAGCCGCGAGCGTTGGGACGAGTTGATGGACTGGATGACAGAGAAGCAGGGCATGGCGCCGCTGGAGGGCGATGTGCGGACCCGGGTGGTGGACTACCTCGCCGAGCATTTTCCGCCGCGCCGCTCCCCGCGGAACGCGAATCCCTTCCTGAACTGAACCTGCCGCGGATGCGCCGGGCCCGCATCCGCGCGGTCAACCGCCCTTTAACACCCTAGAGTCACCCTGCGGTCGGACAGCGGGTGCGGGGCCGTGGCAAGAGGCAGGGGCAAAGGCGCCACTATCGTCATCAGGAGGGAGGAAGGCAGGGAAGGCGGCCATCACGGCGGCGCCTGGAAGGTCGCCTATGCCGATTTCGTCACGGCGATGATGGCCTTCTTCCTGCTGATGTGGCTGCTGAACGCGACGACGGAGGATCAGCGCCGGGGCCTCGCTGACTATTTCAACCCCACCAATGTCCTGGGCCAGCGAATGAGCGGCTCGGGCCAGCCCTTCGGTGGCCGCACGCCGCATGAGGCCGGGGAGATGGCCTCGAATGCCTCCTCGGTGCGAGTGGAGATCGGGCCGCGCCCTGTGATCTTCGACCTGGAGGAGGATGACAGCGACACCC
The DNA here is from genome assembly GCF_049629625.1 of Roseomonas chloroacetimidivorans. Lineage (NCBI taxonomy): Bacteria > Pseudomonadati > Pseudomonadota > Alphaproteobacteria > Acetobacterales > Roseomonadaceae > Roseomonas > Roseomonas chloroacetimidivorans. The sequence continues at coordinate 18,090 of NZ_JBNBZS010000010.1, forward strand.
CCGCCACCCCTGTGGAGCGGCGCGAAGGCCCGAAGGGCGATGACGAGACGGCCACCCCCGCCCGACTGATCGCCTCCCGCGCCGAAGGACAGGGCGGGGCGAGCGCCGGCAAGGCGGAGGAAACGGGCAGCCCCGATATGGCCCGCGCCTCCGCCGAGGCATTGCGGGAGGAGCTTGACCGTCGCGAGCGCGCCGAGTTGGACGGGCTGGCCGAGCAGATTCGCGCCGCGGTGCGCGAGGATCCGGCCCTGGCTGATCTGGCGAAGCAGCTTCAGGTGGAGCAGGTGCCGGAAGGCTTGCGGATCCAGCTTCTGGATGCGGAGCGGCAGCCGATGTTCGCCCTGGGCGGCAGCACCCCCGGGGACAAGGCGCGGGCGCTGCTGGCGAAGGTGGCGGCGGTGATCAACCGCGTGCCCAACGCCGTTGCGATCAGCGGCCACACCGATGCGACGCCCTTTCGCCTGGGCGCGCGATCGAACTGGGATCTCTCGGCCGAGCGCGCCAATGCCACACGGCGCCTGCTGGCCGAGGGCGGCGTGTCCGAGGCCCGTATCCGCAGCGTCACCGGGCTGGCCGAGCGGGAACCGCTGCTAGCGGATGACCCGCAAAACCCGGCCAACCGCCGCGTCTCCATCCTGCTGCTGCGGGAGAATGCCGGGAACCCCGCTCCGTGATGGTGATCATCGGCTTCGTGGTGACGATGATCACTGTCTTCGGCGGCTACACGCTCTCCGGCGGCAAGTTCGACATCATCCTGCATGCGGTGCCGCTGGAAGGACTGATGATCGGCGGCGCCGCAGTGGGCGCCTTCGTCATGTCCAACTCGCTGCACGACGTGAAGCACACGCTCGGCGGCTTCGTGAAGATCTTCAAGGGCGCCCGCTTCGATAAGGGCGACTATGTGGAGATGCTGTCGCTGCTCTACTGGTTCGTGCGGTTGGTGCAGACCAAGGGCGCCATGGCGCTGGAGGTTCATATAGAGAAGCCGGAGGATAGCCCGGCCTTCGCGAAATTCCCGAAGATCAAGGCAAATCACCACGCTGTCGCGATCATCTGCGACTATCTGCGCATGGTCGGCATGAATGCCGATGATCCGCACCAGATCGAGGATGTGATGGCGCGGGAGTTGAAGAAGCTGCGCGAGGAGGAGATGCATCCCAGCCACGCCATGCAGAACATGGCGGATGCCCTGCCGGCACTGGGCATCGTCGCGGCGGTGCTGGGCGTCATTAAGACCATGGCCTCCATCGACCAGCCGCCCGCCGTGCTGGGCGCGATGATCGGCGGCGCGCTGGTCGGCACCTTCCTGGGTGTGCTTCTGGCCTATGGCGTGGTCGGCCCCCTGGCCGCCCGGCTGAAGGGCGTGGTGGAGGAGGAGACCAAGTATTTCGAGGTGATCCGCGCCGTTCTGGTGGCCCATCTGCATGGAAACGCGCCCCAGGTCTCCGTGGAAACGGGGCGGAAGATGGCGCCCTCCTCCCACATGCCCAGCTTCCAGGAGCTGGAGTCCGCACTTCAGGAGTTGCAGATCGCCTGAACCACGGTTACGCGCGGGACATGGAAGATACCGCCCCTTTTCACGATCTCCTCGGCATCACGGTAGATGAATGGCGCGACGGCTTCGCCCGCCTGGCGCTGACCGTGGAGCGGAAGCACTTCAACCGCAGCGGCGTGCTTCATGGGGGCGTGCTGCTGGCGATGATCGATCAGGCAGGTGCCTATGCCGGGCTGTTCTGCACGGTGCCCGGCAATGTCCGCCGCGCAGTGACGCTGGATCTGAACACCCGTTTCACCGGCCAGGTCACGGAAGGACGCATCCTGGCAGAGGGCCGGGTGGTCTCCGCCGGGCGCAACATTTTCTTCACCAGCACCCAGGTGCTGGGGCCCGATGGCAAGATGGTGGCCTTTGGCTCGGGCACCCATCGCTGGCGCAGCGGAAGCCAGGTGCCGGAGGGCGTGCCAGCGGACTCGCCGCTCCGGTGAAAAAGTCGGGAGAGGTATTTCCCTGACCTCTCTCTTCAGGCTCCGCCCCAGTTCATCGTCAGCCCACCATCCATCACCACGACCTGTCCCGTGATGTATTCGGCATCCGGGCTGGCCAGGAACAGCGCCAGCTTCGCGATCTCTTCCGGCTGGCCGGCCCGGTGCCAGGGGATCTCCTTGAAGGAGGCCTCGCGCTTCGCCGGGTCGTCCAGCCGCTCCTGCGTCATCGGCGTCTGGATCAGGCCGGGGGCGATACCCACCACATTGATCTGCTGCGGAGCCAGCTCCACCGAGAGGCTGCGGACCAGTGAACCAAGCCCGGCCTTGGACATGCCGTAGGGCGCGCTCTCATCCGTCGGCAGGTGCTGGGCGACAGAGGTGATGTTGATGATCTTGCTGCCCTGGGGCGGCTTCTGCCGCAGGAAGGCGCGGCAGCAATAGAGCGGACCGAAGAGGTTGGTGCGGATCACCACCTCCACATCTTCGTCCGCGAGTTCGGCCACGGGCTTCTTGCTGCCCATGCCCTTGCCCGCGTTGTTCACCAGGATGTCCGGCACGCCCAGTGCCGCCCGCGCTGCCTCGAAAGCGGCATCGACCGCCTTGGAGTCCTGCACATCCAGCTGGGTGACGAAGGCGCGGCGGCCCACGGATTCGACTCGCTGCGCCGTCTCGGCCGCGCCCTTCTCATCCGTGTGCCAGGTGATCGCCAGATCGGCCCCTGCCCGCGCAAAGGCGACCGCGATCGCCTGCCCGATTCCCGAATCGGCCCCGGTGACGAAGGCCACCTTGCCCTGCAGCACCATCTGCCCATTCCATTTCGTGGAGAGAGCAGGTGAAGCGCCCGGCGGAGGGAGGGGTTGCGGCTATTTCCCGCGGCGCAGGCTTCGCAAATTGGCGGAGACGCGGCGATGGGCCGGGCGAGCTGCCGCGGCCATCACTGCCGCCGGGTCCGCTCCGCGCATGGCAGCGCGGCCGGCGGCGAACCAGCCCTCGGTGAAGGCGCGCTGCTTCTCCAGGGCCATCCGGGTCAGCTCGGCCCCTGCCCCGTCGGGGCGGGCCATCAGGTCCATACTTCGTAGGGTGAAGACCCAGCCCGCCTGCCACGCGAGGAGGCCCCAGCGGGCGGGATCGTTCATGAAGGGCTCGTCACAGTTGGGCGATGACCGCTTCGGCGCTGCTCACCTCAAAGGCGCCGGGCTGCTCGACGCCGACATAGGTTACCTTGCCGTCCTTCGCGACCAGGGCGAAGCGCTGCGACCGCACGCCCATTCCGCGGGCGGTCAGGTCCATCTCCAGGCCCAGCGCCTTGATGAAGTTGGCCGAGCCGTCGGCCAGCATCACGACTTCGTCGGCCACGCCCTGGTCCTTGGCCCAGGCCTGCATCACGAACGCGTCGTTCACGGCCACGCAAGCGACGGTGTCCACGCCCTTGGCCTTCAGGGCTGCGGCCTGCTGCACGAAGCCCGGCAGGTGCTTGGCCGAGCAAGTAGGGGTGAAGGCCCCAGGCACGCCAAACAGGACCACGGTTCCGTTACCCAGCAGGGAGGCGGTGTCGACTTCCTTCGGCCCCTCGGCCGAGGCCTGCATAAGCTTGACGGAGGGAATGGTGTCGCCGGTCTTGATGGGCATGATGTCCTCACGGGCTGCGGGCAGGCCGCAGTTTCGGCCCCTGTTTCGTCCCGCTGTCAACGGGCGCCATCGCCCCGTCCCTTACCGCGTTGCACCAGATGGGGCCAGGGGCGGGTTGCAGGCCCCCTTCCCTGGCTCCATCTTCCAGGCATGACCCGGCGCCCAAAGGATAAGGCTCCCCCTCCCAGCCTCGAAGATCTGGAGGATGAGATGGAGGAATCGGAAGAGATGGAAGGCCAGCCGCCTATCCAGCTCAACCGCATGGCCAAGCCCGGCCCGGCGGAGGAGGGATGGCTTGGCGGCCAGGTCCTCATCGCCATGCCGAGCATGGAGGATCCGCGCTTCGCCCGGAGCGTGATCTGCCTCTGTGCCCATTCGGCAGAAGGGGCGATGGGGATTGTCATCAACCGTGCCATTGAAAATCTGACCTTTGACGACCTGCTGAAGCAGCTCGACGTCACGCCGGTTCCGCCCCAGCGCCGGATCCGCCTGCATGCCGGTGGTCCGGTCGAAGGCGGCCGGGGCTTTGTGCTGCACACGCAGGACTGGTCCAGCGAGGGCAGCTTGCCGGTGGAGGGCGGCTTCGCCCTGACCGCCAGCGTGGACATCCTGAAGGCCATCGCCTCGGGCGGCGGGCCGCGTCAGGGGTTGCTGGCCCTTGGCTATGCCGGCTGGGGCCCGGGGCAGCTCGAGAGCGAGATCGCCCATAATGCCTGGCTTAGCGTCTCCCCAGACGAGGCCATTCTCTTCGAGGAGGAGGACCAGGACGCCAAATGGCGCCGGGCCCTGGCGAAGCTGAAGGTGGACCCGCTGCTTCTGGTGGACACGGCCGGACGGGCCTGAACCGAAGCGGGGTGACGCGCCGGGGTTGACAGGGGGGGGCTGCCTGCCCCTCTTGCCGCCCCGAACACGACCAGACCCAGGGTCCCTGCCCCATGCACGCCTATCGTACCCACACCTGCGGCGCCCTCCGCGCCGCCGATGCCGGCAAGACCGCCCGGCTCTCCGGCTGGGTGCACCGGAAGCGCGACCATGGCGGCCTGCTCTTCATCGACCTGCGGGACCATTACGGCCTGACCCAGTGCGTGGTGCCGGCCGGTTCCGCGGTCTTCGAGGCGGCCGACAACCTGCGCCCGGAAAGCGTGATCACGGTCACCGGCCAGGTGGTGGCGCGCGAGCCCTCCACCGTGAACCCGAAGCTGCCGACCGGTGAGGTGGAGCTGCGGATCGCCGAGCTTTCCGTCCAGTCCACGGCCGATGTGCTGCCGATTCAGGTGGCCGGCGAGCAGGAGTTCCCGGAGGAGCTGCGGCTGCGCTACCGCTTCCTCGACCTGCGGCGGGAGAAGCAGCACCGCAACATCATGCTGCGCTCCGGCGTAATCGCCAGCATCCGCCGCCGGATGATCGAGCAGGGCTTCACCGAGTTCCAGACGCCGTTGCTGACGGCTTCCAGCCCCGAGGGCGCGCGGGACTTCCTGGTCCCGGCCCGCCTGCATCCCGGCAAGTTCTACGCGCTGCCGCAGGCGCCGCAGATGTTCAAGCAGCTGGCGATGGTGGCGGGCTTCGACCGCTACTTCCAGATTGCCCCCTGCTTCCGCGACGAAGCCGCGCGCGCCGACCGCTCTCCGGGCGAGTTCTACCAGCTCGACTTCGAGATGAGCTTTGTTACGCAGGAAGACGTCTTCGCCGCCATCGAGCCCGTGATGCATGGCGTTTTCGAGGAGTTCGGCGGCGGCCGCATTGTGACCCCGGCGCCCTTCCCGCGCATCGCCTATGACACGGCCATGCTGGAATACGGTTCGGACAAGCCGGACCTGCGGAACCCCATCAAGATCACCGACGTAACCCAGCACTTCGCGAATAGCGGTTTCGGCCTCTTCGCAAAGATCGCGGCCTCGGGCGGCATCATCCGTGCCATCCCGGCCCCGGGTGCGGCGGATAAGCCGCGCGGTTTCTTCGACAAGCTGAACGAATGGGCCCGTGCCGAGGGTGCCGGGGGTCTGGGTTACATCCAGTTCGCGGCGGATGGCGCCAAGGGCCCGATCGCCAAGAACCTGGAGGCCGACCGCGTGGAGGCCATCCGCGCCGCCTGCGGGCTGAACCCGGGCGACGCCGTCTTCTTCGCTGCCGGCAAGAAGGAGGACGCTCAGAAATTCGCGGGCGCCGTCCGCACCCGCCTGGGCAACGAGCTGGACCTGATCGAGAAGAACGCCTTCCGCTTCTGCTGGATCGTGGACTTCCCGATGTATGAGGAGAATGAGGAGAAGCCGGGCGGCATTGATTTCAGCCACAATCCCTTCTCCATGCCGCAGGGTGGGCTGGAGGCGCTGAACTCCATGAACCCGCTCGATATCAAGGCGTATCAGTACGACATCGTCTGCAACGGCATCGAGCTGTCCTCGGGCGCCATCCGCAATCACCGCCCGGACATCATGATCCGTGCCTTCGAGATCGCCGGCTATACGGCCGCGGAGGTCGAGGAGCGGTTCGGCGGCATGCTGAACGCCTTCCGCTACGGCGCCCCGCCCCACGGCGGCTCTGCCCCAGGCATTGACCGCATCGTCATGCTGCTGGCCGATGAGCCGAACATTCGCGAGGTCACCCTCTTCCCGCTGAACCAGCAGGGCGAGGACCTCATGATGAACGCCCCCGCCCCGATCGAGCCTTCCCGTTGGAAGGAGTTGCACCTGAAGCCCGACCTTCCCCCCGCGAAGGACACGGCGAAGGGTGCAAGCGCGCCGAAGAGCGCCTAAGTCTTGGGGTGAACCGGAAAGGCTCCTCGATGCGCCTACGCTCCCTTCTTGCTGCCACCGTCACCCTGGGCACGGCTCTCGCCCTTGCCGGCCCAGCCCCTGCCCAGCCAGCCGCCCCGGTGGCGGCCCCGGGAGCGAACCAGACCCCGGCGGCGCTGCCGGGATCGCAGGACATGGTGGCGCATCGCGCTGCCTATCGCCTGACCTTCGACAAGGCGCGGGACAATTCCGACGTCTCGCGGGCTGATGGCGTGATGCTCTTTGAGGTGCTGGATGCCTGTGACGGCTGGGCCAGCCGCCAGCGCCTGACCATGCGCCTGCAGGACCGCGACGGGCAGGCGATCGAGACCGCCTCCGACTACTCGACCTGGGAAAGTAAGGATGGCCGCCATCTGCGGTTCTCCATGACGCAGATGACGGCCGGCGCTGTCAGCAACCGCGTCTCCGGCGAGGCGACGCTTCAGCCCGACGGCAGCGGCGTGGCCACCTATGAGCAGCCGACCCCGCATACGGAGACGCTGCCCCCGGGCACGCTGCTGCCGATGGCCCATACGATCCGCGCCATCGCCACCGCCCGGGCCGGCCAGCGCATGCTCAACGTGCCCCTGATGGATGGCACCAGCGAGGATGGGGCGCAGGACAGCACCACTGTGCTTTCCCCCTGGCAGAAGGAGGCGCAGACCCAGCCCCGCTTCCCGCTCCTGGCCAACCAGGAGAGCGGGCGGATGCGGATCGCCTTCTTCGGCAAGGATAGTAATGGCGGCGGCGCTTCCTCCCCGGACTACGAGGTGGGGCTGCGCTATTTCGCCAATGGCGTGGCGGATGAGCTGAACATGGATTTCGGCGAGTTCGCGGTGAATGGCCGCCTGGAAACGCTGGAAGCCGTTCCAGGCGGGTGCTGACGCCCGTCAACGCATAGGGGCGACAGGCTGACGCGGCGCGCAGCCTGATCGCCGCCAGGTGGCGACTACAGGTTGAACGCGGCGCGCAGCCCAATCGCCTGGAAATCCCGGTCGGGCCCGGACAGGCGGGTGGTCCCGTTCTCGTATTGCATGGTGAAGCGAAGCTGCTCGGTCGGGTACCAGTTCAGCCCGACCGTCCAGATGCCCTGCCGGGCGCCCTGCCCGCCATCCCGCAGATTCACGGCGCTGTAGCGGGCGCCGATTTCTAGCGCGCCCCAGCGATCCTCCGGCATCGGACGCTTCCAGGTCGCCCCGCTGGAGGCTCGCTCACGCGGCCTGCCACGCAGCGGATACAGCAGCTCGGCATACCAGCCCTCGTAGCGGCGGTCGGGGCCACTCACGGTGTCCACCTCCACGCGCTGCCACACCGCCTCGGCATAGAAGCGGCCAATGCGGCCGGCGAATTCCGGCCCCGCCGCCCAGGCGCCGTCCGCGCGGATCGTGCCGCTGTCCAGGAAGCGGCGCGTGTCCATACGCAGCTCGGGGTAATCGCGCAGGCGGATGGACTCGGGCCCGGGGCTCGTGCCGGGATGGAATTGCGCCGCGACATCGACGCCGAATTGCAATTGCAGACCCGGCTGGTCCACCGCCAGCACCACCGCGCGGCCGACCAGCCCGCGCTGCCGCTGGTCATGCGGGGTGGAGGCGACGCCGCCCGTGCCGTAGGCGCTGATATTCCAGCGCGCCCCAGCCCCGCCGATCGCTCCATTCGCCTCCACTCCGGCAGCCAGGCGCGTACTGCCGGAAGCAAGGCTGGCGGCGATGTTGCTGATCGCCGCGCGCTCCATGAAAGGCAGATCGAAGGAGGAGCCGGAATATTCCGGCAGGTGCTGCAACTGGAACGCGCCGGCACGGATGGCGACGCCCTGGAAGCCGCGATAGGCGATCTGCGCCTCGTAGAGATTGCTGTAGTCGTTGGGACTGGAGCCACCGAACTCCCAGGTGAAGTCATAGGTGAAGTCCCGCAGCACCGTGCCGGTCACGCCCAACCGGCCGCGGCGCAGGTTCACGCCGCTGCGATAGCCACCCGGCTCCTCCTGCCCGAAAAAGGATCCCGCATCGGCGTCCAGCCGCAGCTTGGGCGCCAGGGTGAAGTTGCCATCCGCGAGTTGCAGGGTCGGCGTCAGGCCGTCCCACCGGATGCCATCCGGACGTGCGGCTTCCTGGGCCAGGGCCGGAGAGGCCAGGGCGGCAAGAAGCGCCGCTGAAAGTCTCATGCGATGGGGAATGACCAAGCCTCCGGTCGGGAACGAGGCCCGCTTCCTACCGGCCTTCCGCGAGGGATGGTCTAAGCAATGACGTGAACGCCGTGTAACCAATCAGAAAGTTGATCACGGATGGGCGCGAATGGCCTTCCGCCAGTGCGACCGACCGGGGGCGGAACCAAGCTCCGCCCCCTCGCCCGCCTTAGCGGGCCGGCATGCTCCCGACCTTGTCCAGCAGCACCACCGCGGCATCCACGCAGGCGCGGGTCGATTCACCCTCGGCGCAGCGGATGTGGATGGCGGAATCGTCGCGCTCGATATGGAAGCTCGCGGCGCGGGACGGTGCATGGCGGTGGTGCCAGCCGCGCATCGGGCCGGGGCCCTCCATGCCGGGCCCGCGCGGGCCACCCGGCGGGACGGGCATGGGGGCCTGGGCCTGCGGCCCCGGAGGTGGCGGCGGGGTGAGCGCCTGGGCCTGCGGAGCAGGTGGCGCGGCCGGGCTGGGAGCGGTCTGCGCCAGGGCCAAGCCAGTCACGCCGGTCAGGGCCAGGGCAGCGGCCAGAAGCAGGGGTTTACGCATGATGGTCACCTCCAACGCCGGTAGTTCCGGCAGGAACCATCCTGCACCGGATGGGGTTTCCTGTGCGGCGCGGCCGGCAACGGAGCGTAACCGGGGGTCAGTCCGGCACGACGGCGGAGGTGAAGCGGGATACGCAGCTCAGGCGCCCGTCCGCCCGCCGGATCTCGGTCTGCCAGACCTGAGTGGAGCGGCCGATATGGAAGGGCCGGCACTCGGCGCTTACCATCTGCCCTTCCGGCACGCTGGCGATGTGGTTGGCATTGATCTCAAGGCCGACGCAGTGGAACCCCTCGGGCGCGGCGAGGGAGGCGGCGATGCTGCCCAGCGTCTCCGCGAGCACGACCGAGATCCCGCCATGGAGCGCCCGCCAGGGCTGGACGTGCCGCTCGTCCACCGGCATGGCGCCGCGCAGGTAATCCGGCCCGATCTCGGTGACGGTGATGCCCAGACGCCCCGGGGCAATTCCCTCCAGCCGCGCCAGCACGGCCTCCAGGGTGTAGGGCTTCTTCCAGATCGGCGCGGTGCTCATGGCGCCATGGGCGCAAGCCCGCGCTCACGCGTCAACCGGCCCGCGGCCGGCCCGTCCGGGCGGGAGAGCCGCGCCCAGCGCCATCCCATGGCCCCCGCTACGCCAAACAGGCCGATCACCAGCCCTGCCCAGATCCCCACCGGGCCCAGGCCGAGTGGAAAGGCGAGCGCCAGCGACGCGCTGAAGCCCAGAGCCCAGTAGCCGGCCGCCGCGATCCACATCGGCACGCGCGTGTCCTGCAGCCCACGCAAAGCACCAGCGCCCACCACCTGCACCCCGTCGCTGATCTGGAACAGGCCACAGAAGAACAGCAGGGTCGCAGCCAGCGCCGCCGTCTCGGCCGCGCCCGGGGCAGCGGGATCGAGGAACAGCCCAGCCAATGTGCCGGGGGCGATGAGCATTACGACGGCCATGGGCCCCATGAAGGCCACCGAGAGCGCGATCGCCGTCCAGCCCGCCCGCCAGGCGTCCCGCGCCCGGCCGGCGCCGATGGCCAGCCCGACCCGCGCCGTGGCGGCCTGTGACAGCCCGAGTGGCACGGCAAAGGTGATCGTGGCGATCTGCAGCGCGATGGCATGGGCGGCCACCGCCACCGCACCGAAGGCGCCCATGACGAGACCCACCGCGCTGAACAGCCCGATTTCCAGCAGCATCTGCCCGGTGATCGGCAGGCCGAGCCGGAGCAGCCGGAGCAGCCGCCCCGCATCCAGCCGCCAGATCCGCCCGAACAGGGCGTAGCGCCGCAGCCTCCGGTCCCAGGTGATGAACAGGGCCATGGCCAGGCAGATGAAGCTGTCCGCCACTGCCCCCGCGATGCCCGCGCCACGCACCCCCAGCACCGGGGCGCCGAGATGGCCGAAGATCAGGACCCAGCCCAGCAGCGCGTTCAGCGGCACCGCCAGTAGCCCGATGATCAGGGGCGGCCAGGGCCGCTCCATCGCCGCCATGAAGCCGCGCAGGGTCAGGAACACCCCGAAGGGCGGGATGCCCCAGAGAACGCAGCGCAGGAACGCCTGCGCCGCATCAGCCAGGCCGGGTTCCTGCCCCAGGGCACGCAGCACCGCCCCGCCATGCCAGAGCAGTATCATTCCCGGCAGCGCCGCGAGGAGTGCGCCCCAGGCTCCGGCCCGCACCGTGCGCCGCATGGCCCGCACATGCCCGATGCGCCGTCCCCGTTCCTGCGCCAGCATGGCCGCCGCCGCGAGGGAAAGGCCGAAGCCGGGGGCGAGCATGGTCCAGAACAGGGTGCCCGAAAGCGTCACCGCGGCCAGCGCCTCGGTCGAGAGATGGCCGAGATAGGCGGCATCCGTCGCCAGCAGCGCCATCTGCGACAGGTTGGTCAGCGCCATGGGCCAGGCGAGCAACAGCGTCGCCCGTGCCTCCGCCCACCATCCGCTCCGCCGCATCGCCGCTTCTTCCATGGGGCGCGGTGTAGCTGCTCGGGGGCAGCTTGGCAGGCCATCAGCGGAGATATGATTAGACGCCGCCCCGGCCTCCCGGAATCGTCGCGCCGCGAAGGATCCGGGCGCGGATCGGCAGGGTCCCGCACCATCCTTCATTCCCCCGCGCAGCGACCCAAGGAACCAAGCATGACCAGCGAAGCCGAAAAAATCATGGACAAGCTGGACGCCGAGGCCTGGCCCTTCCTCGAAACCTTCGCGGTCGCTGCCCTGGCCCATGTCATCGAGAGCTGCTTCGAGCAGTGGCAGCAGCCTTTCATGCCCACCAACCTGCCCCTTTCCCCCGATTTTGCCTTCGTGGACCGCACGGAGGGTGCGCCCGGCCTGTTCTGCCGCCTGGAAGGACGGCTGGGCGAGGAGGCGGTCTATGTCCAGAACACCCTGCGTGTCTCCGAGGAGGCGGGTGGCCCGGTCATCCTCCGCAGCGATGTGATCCGGGCGGAGGAGAGCGAGAGCCGGGGCTTCACCCGCACTGTGGCGGAGCCATGGCTGCTTACCGCCTTCGAGAACGGCCAGCGCATCGCGCAGGCCATGGACCTGACCGACGGCAACGATCTGGCCTGACGGCGCCCCTCGCCCCTGCAACCGCGCCCCGAGCTTTCGTGTTCAGGCGGAATATTCCTCTGGTTCAGGCGGAATATTCCTCTGGGAGGCAGGCGCGATGAAGCTTTATGGCATGCTGGTGGCGGGCTTGGTTGCTGCTGTCCCGCTCCTGGTGGCGCCGGCGACCGCGCAGCCAGCGCCCGGCCTGAACTATGTCCAGCCCCTGGGCCCCGCGGCGTTGATGCAGGTGCAGGAGCGGTTGCGGCAGGCTGGCGCCTATACGGGGCGGCCGGATGGGGTATGGGGCCCCGACAGCCAGGCGGCGCTGGAGCGCTTCCAGCAACGGAACGGCATCCAGGTCACGGGCCAGCTCAACCAGGCCACCGCGGCGACACTGGGGCTGAACCCCGCCGAGATCCTGGCGGCCGGGCCCGGACCGGCCAGCGCGGCCGTGCCGGACCCCGGGCCCGGACCGCTCAGCCGTGCGGCTGTCCGCAATGTCCAGGCGCGGCTCCGCGCGCTGGGCTTCTATCGCGGCGCCGTGGACGGCATGTGGGGCGCCGGTACCCAGGCGGCGATCGAGCGCTTCCAGCAGGGCCGTGGCCTCCAGCCCACCGGCCAGATCAATCCCGCCACGGCCCAGGCCATGGGCCTCGACCCCAACAACATCGAGGCACCGCTGCGCTGACGCGGACAGGCCCCGGGGAAGCGCGCCGAGCGCGCCCCGGCGTCCGTCCCGGCCACCATCCGGTTCTACGCTTTGGCACATCGCCTCTGGTCCTGGCGGGTCTTTGTGGCAGGGTGGCGAGACGACGGCCTGCTGTCAGGTGAAGCATGAGCCGTGAGGGGGAGAGACACATGGCTCGTTCCGGCATTGCCCGCCGCAGCATGCTTGCCTCGGCAGCCCTGCTCCCGGCGGCGGCCAGCCTTCCGGGCCAGGCATCCGCCCAGCCGGCCGGGGTCGTGATGGACGAGATGCTCATCCCCGGAAGCGAGCAGGGCGTCCAACTCTATCTCCGCAACAAGAGGCCCGAGACGCCGCCGCAGGGGCGCAACCTGCCGCCCATCCTTTGCGTGCACGGCGCCACCTACCCGGCCAGCACGGGGTTCGACCTGCCGCTCGCCGGGGTCTCCTGGATGGACTACATGGCCGGGCGCGGCTTCGATGTGTGGAGCCTGGACCTGACGGGCTATGGCCGCTCCACCCGGCCGCCCGCCGATCGCTCGCCGCCGCCGACGCGCGGAGAGCAGGCGGTGGCCGATATCGGCGCGGCCGTCGCGCATATCCGCCAGGCCCGGGGCGCCGCGAAATGCGGGCTGATCGGCTGGTCCTGGGGCACCACCCTCGTCTCGCGCTTCGCGACCGAAAACGCGGCGCTGGTGGACCGGCTGGTGCTCTACGCCCCGCTCTGGCTGCGCGATCCCGATAGCCGGGGCGCGGTTCCGGTACCCGAGGGGCCACTGCCAGCCTATCGCAGCGTGACCCGCGCCCAGGCGCGGGAGCGTTGGATGAGGGGCGTGCCGGACAATAAGCGCGGGGGGCTGATCCCGCCCGGCTGGTTCGAGCACTGGGCCGACGCGACCTTCGCCACCGATCCGGAGGGATCGCGCCAGGTGCCTTCCGTGCTGCGCGCGCCCAACGGGGTGCTGCAGGACCTGCGGGATTACTGGGATGCCGGGAACCCCTTCTACGACCCCGCCAAGGTGACAGTGCCCTCCCTGCTGGTGCTGGGCGAGTGGGACCGGGACACCCCGCCCTCCATGGCCACCACCCTGTTCCCGCTGCTGACGAATTCGCCGGGCAAGCGGCTGGTGATGCTGGCAGAGGGCACCCACAGCATCATGCTGGAACGCAACCGCGGCGCCCTGTTCCAGGCCGTGCAGGTCTTCCTGGAAGAAGCCTTCGCCTGAGAGGAGAATACGGCCGCCGCGGATCATGCTAGGGGACGGCGAACGCCAGACGGGAAGACGGAACGCCCACGATGAAGTTGCTGCGATACGGCCCCCCCGGTGCCGAAAAACCCGGCCTGCTGGACGCATCCGGCACTATCCGCGACCTGTCGGGCATCGTGCCGGACCTCGCCGGCGCGGCCCTGTCGCGCGGGGGGCTCGCGCAGCTCGCGGCGCTCGACACGAATTCGCTGCCCGAGGTGCGGGCAGGCGTGCGGCTCGGGCCGCCGGTGGGCGGCACGCGGAACTTCGTCGCCATCGGCCTGAACTATGCCGACCACGCAGCGGAAAGCGGCGCCGCGGTGCCGAAGGAGCCGATCGTCTTCCTGAAGTCGCTGAACGCGCTGGCCGGGCCAGACGACGACATCGCCATCCCGCCCGATAGCCGCAAGACGGATTGGGAAGTGGAGTTGGCCATCGTGATCGGCACGACGGCCAAGCGCGTTTCCGCGGAATCCGCGCTGGACCATGTGGCGGGCTACGCGATCTGCAATGACGTCTCCGAGCGCGAATGGCAGATGGAGCGCGGCGGGCTCTGGGACAAAGGCAAGAGCGCGGATGGCTTCGGCCCCGTCGGCCCCTGGCTGGTCACGTCGGATGAGGTGCCGGATCCGCAGGATCTGGCCCTGTGGCTGGAGGTGGACGGCAAGCGCATGCAGGACGGATCGACCCGCACCATGATCTTCGACGTGCGGACGATCGTGTCCTACGTCTCGAACTTCATCACGCTGCACCCCGGCGACATCATCACCACCGGCACGCCGCCTGGCGTGGGGCTGGGGATGAAGCCGCCCGTCTATCTCCGCCCCGGGCAGGTGATGCGGCTGGGGATCGCGGGACTTGGCGTTCAGACGCAGCGGACCGTCGCCGGGTGAATGGAGGGGCGGGCGCAACCGCCCGCCCATACCATTGCCGGCACCACGGGAAGCGCGACCGCGAAAGCACTTTTTCAACCAGGGGTGTAACGAAGGTGAATGCCGGGCTCAGGCCCGCCGGATAGGGGGACGCTTCCCCCAAAGCGGCGGGTATTCCCATGTCCCCGGAGCCGACACGAGCGGAACAGGTACTGCGGCGGGTGCGCGAGCAACAGGCGCGCGTCGAGCGGCAGGAAAGGCTGATCATCCTCCTGGAGCAATTGGAGGAGAGCCAGTTGCTGCCCGAGGCACTCCAGCACCTCGCACTGATGCGGAACACCCACCGGATGCTGAGCGACGAGTTGCGGAAGGTGCTTCTTCCCCGGTGCTGAGCCTCGGGGCCGCTACTCCGGCACGACGCTTACATGCGCCGAAACCACACGCCATCCCTCGGGGAAGCGCACCCAGGTCTGGCTTTGCCGCCCCAGCTTCCCCGGTGCGCTCTCCCGCCGGAACATCGTGTTCGCCGTCGCGAAGTCGCGGCCATAGGTGGTGATGACCGTACGCTCCAGCCTCCGCATCAGCCCGACCGAAGGACGGGCGCGGCGAAAGGCGCGGATCTCGTCCATGCCATAGAGGTTCTCGGTGGCGCCGTAGCGGATGGTCTCGGGCGCATCCCGGAACAATTCCTCCAGCACCGGTACGTCATTGGTCACCAGCGCCTGCTCGTAGCGGGCGAAGGCGGCCTCCACTTCGGCCCGGATCTCGGGGATGTTGATCTCCACGCGGAATTTCCTTTCAGCGTCTGCGGCCCAGCCAGAAGCCGATGATCCCGGCCGCGGCCATCCAGGCCTCGGCGGGAACGCGGATGGTCGGCTCCGTCCGGAAGCCGCCATAGACGCCATGATCCGCGGGCGCCGTGAAGAGGTTGCCCTCTGAGACCGCCGCTTTCGGAGCGCGAGCGAGGCCCTTCCGCATTATTCTCGCCATCGCCCGTCCCAGCAGGCCCGGGGCCATGGTGCCGGCCAGGCGCGCGGCCTGGGCCGCCAGCCCCACCACCGCCGCCCGACGCGGGCGGCGGATAAGGGAGGCAATGGCCTCTGCCACCTCGAAGGGAGAGGTAATAGGACCGCTGACATTGATCTGGTGGCCCGTGTGGTTGGCGCCGTGGCGCAGGCCGGGCGTGTCCACCACGCTCGGGAAGACATCGCAGACATGGATGTCCGGCCAGTCCTGCAATTCAGCGCGAAGCGATTCCGTAAAGCCGAGCAGCCCAGCCTTGGAGGCGGCGTAGGACGCCGCGAAGGGGGTGGGCGCCCAGGAGCCGACCGAGAGGGTGTTGATCATGATTCCATGGCGCTGCCGCTTGAACACGGGCAGCACGGCATGGGCGCCATTGACTTGGCCCAGCAGGTTGATGCGGATGGTCTGGGCATGGGTTTCGGCCGGCACCTCATCAAAGGGTCCGATCACGCCGACGCCGGCGTTGTTAATCCAGACATCGATCCGGCCGAAGCGGTCCCGCGCGCCATTGGCCAGGCGCTGCACCGCTGCAGCATCCGTCACATCCGTGGGGATGGCGATGACCTCAGCGCCCAGGCGCTCGCATTCCGCCCGCACCACGTCCAGCGTGTCCTCCCGGCGGGAGGCGAGGACGAGATGGGCGCCGTGCCGGGCCAAAAGCTGGGCGGTGGCACGGCCAATCCCGCTGGATGCGCCGGCGATCACCACGACGCTGCCTTGGATCCGGGGCATGGGCCTTTTCCTCTCGATCGTCTGGTTCTGCCGGGGGTGACAACATTCCGTTGCACCGGGTGACAACGTCCCGTTGCACCGGGGCGATAACCGGGAGCCGGCGCACGGGTTCCAGCCTTGCTTCGACGGCGTGACCTGACGCCCTTTTGAGCGTTGTCCCATACTGGAAGCGCCGTGGATCAATCCGCGGTGTATGCAGCGGAACAATGGGCGTGATCCATCAGGCCTTCGGCCAGACCACGACGGATATAGAGGGCCGCTTCACGCGGGTGGACCGCTTCACCTGCGAGTTGCTGGGCTATGCCGCAGGTGAGTTGCTGGGGCGAAGCATCCGAGACATCACGCATCCCGAGGACTGGCCGAGCAACGCCCACCTGCTTGAGCGCCTGATGACCGATGAGGAGCCCTTCACCATCACCAAGCGCTACCTGCGCCGCGACGGAACCACGGTGTGGGTGCAGACCTATGTCACCATGCTGCGGGACACGCAGAACGAGCCCTGCTTCTGCGCGGTGCTCCGGCCGGTGCTGCCCGAGGGCGGGCATCGTCCCCTTCGGCGAGCACCCCCCTTCTTAGCGGTGAACCAGAACCAGGAATGGCGAGCGGGATGCTGGTCCGAGTGCTTGCTGAACTAGGGTTCTCTCCACCATGGCGGTGACACGGCCCCGCAGGACCAGAAGACGCCGGAGCGGGAAGTGAGGTGAGTGGGTCGGGGCGGTGTGACGGGGCGGGTTTGCTGAAATGGAAGCCCCCTTGCACCGCATGCCCTCACCGGCCCATACCGGCGCTGGACATCGGGGGGAGCCCATTCCGGGCTGAGAGGCGGGATATCCCGCGACCCCTGGAACCTGACCCGGTTCGAACCGGCGTAGGGATCGGTGCACCATGACGACGACGCGCCCCGGCCGCGCGAATCCGCTCCTCTGCCCGTCATTATGGGCCGTGGCGCGATCGCCTGAGCCGGCGCGGCGGCCGGCGCCGCCTCCGCCCGTCCCCGGGGTTGGGATGGAGGAAACCCCATGCATCGCCGCTCCCTGCTGAAGGGCACCGCCCTTTCGGCGCTTTCCTTCCCCGCACTTGCCCAGCCAGCCGTCGCGCAGCCCAGCCGGGCCCGCACCCTGCGCTTCGTGCCGCAGGCGGCGCTGACGGCGCTGGATCCGGTCGTGCAGAATGCCACGATCAGCACCACCCATGGCTTCTGCGTCTTCGACACGCTTTTCGCGACCGATGCGAAGCTCAACCCGCGCCCGCAAATGGCATTGGGGCATGAGGTCAGTGCCGATGGCCTGCTCTGGACGGTTCGGCTGCGGGATGGGCTGCGCTTCCATGATGGCGCGCCCGTGCTCTCGCGGGATTGCGTTGCCAGCCTGAAGCGCTGGTGTGCCCGCGACCTGTTCGGCCAGATCCTCGGCCGTACCGTCGCCGAGTGGGGTACGCCGGACGACCGCACCCTGACGATCCGGCTGAGCCGCCCCTTCCCGGCCCTGCTCTACGCGCTGGCCAAGCCTGCCAGTGTGCCGCCTTTCATCATGCCGGAACGCCTGGCCGCCACCGCCCCGGACAAGCCGGTGCCGGAGATGATCGGCAGCGGCCCATGGAAGTTCGTGGCTTCCGAGTTCAACCCCGGCAGCTTCGTCGCCTATGCGCGCAACGAGGCCTATGTGCCACGCGACGAGCCTGCGGAGGGCGCCTCGGGCGGCAAGCGGGTGCATTTCGACCGGCTGGAATGGCATATCATCCCAGACGGAGCGACTGCCGGCGCGGCCCTGCAACGCGGAGAGGTGGACTGGGTGGAATACCCGCTTCCGGACCTGCTGCCCCTCCTCACGCGGGACCGGAACATCAAGACCCAGATCTACGACCCGATCGGCTTCCTGGGCGTGATCCGCTTCAACCACCTGCATCCCCCCTTCGACAAGGTGGAGGTCCGCCGCGCCGTGCGGGACTGCATCAGCCAGTCCGACCACATGGCCGCCGTCGCGGCCCCCGGCGACTGGCGCGAATGCCATGCCCTTTTTCCCTGCACCCTGCCGGGCGTGGTCGAGTTCCCTTCTTCGCCGCGTGACTTTGAGAAGGCGCGCGCCGCCATCCGTGCCGCGGGGGCGGAAGGCGCGAGGGTCGTGGTGATCAACCCGACGGACTTCGCCGCCGTGGCGCCACAGGGAAGGCTGGCCGCCGATGTCTGCCGGCAGCTCGGCTTCCAGGTTGACCTGCAGGAAATGGACTGGGCCGCGATGCTGACCCGCCGCAATTCGCGGGAGGACGCGAATCATGGCGGGTGGAGTATCTATCCCACCAACTTCCCCGCGGCCTCCATTGCTAACCCCGCCGTGAACTCCGGCATTCGCGGGGATGGCCCCACCGCCTGGTTCGGCTGGCCCACCGACCCCGCCACGGAGGCCGAAATCGAGCGCTGGCTCTATGCGCCGGACGCCGCGACGCAGGCATCCGCCTTCGCCGCCGTTCAAAGGACCGCCTGGGACCATGTGGGCTTCGCGCCGAGCGGGCTGTTCGTGTTGAAGACCGGGTTCCGGTCCGACCTTTCCGGCGTCCTGCAAGGCCCCAACCCCTATATGTGGAATGTCCGGCGCGGCTGAGCCGGGCGGCCCTCCCCGCATATGAAAGGGCCGCGGGGAGCCGGCCGGGCCGAATCTATAGACAGGACGAATAGCGCGAGCGTCATCTGGTCGCCGGATACACCGCTCGGATCCCGGTTGTTCCAGAATCCACGTGGAGATATGGATGCACCGCATCCACCCGGTGAATGGAAAAGGGGCGAAGGAACCGATGGCGCAACGCGCGGACGAGGCCGGCCTGCGGCAGTTCGACCTGAATTTGCTGCCCGTCTTCTCTGCGCTCATGCGCGAGCGCAGCGTCACTCGGGCCGCGGAATCTCTGTTCCTGTCGCAGCCAGCCACCTCCTCCGCCCTCGGGCGGCTGCGCGCCTATTTCCAGGATGAACTGTTCATCCGCCATGGCCGCGGGCTGGAGCCGACGCCCAAGGCGGAGGCGCTGATGGAACAGCTGGCGCCCGCGATGCAGACCGTGGCCGGCGCGATCGCCGGCTCCATTTCCTTCGATCCCTTGAAGGATATCCGCACCTTCCGGATCGGCATGAGCGAGGACATCGCCATGGCCATGATCCCCTTCCTGCCGCAACTGCGGAAGGCGGCGCCGTATTGTCGGGTTATCATCCGGGCCGCCACCTACCGCACCATCCCGCACATGCTGGAATCGCGGGAGATCAACACGGCTATCGGCTATGTGGAGGATCTGCCGGCGACGGCCAAGCAACGCGTCCTGCGCCGGTCAGGCTGGCGTGTCCTGCGCGATGCGAGTTCGCCAGGGCCCGTGGATCTCGACAGCTACTGCGCCCGTCCGCACATGCTCGTCACGCCCCGGGGCGATCTTACGAGCTTTGTGGATGAGGCGCTGGCCAAGCTCGTCCGCGAGCGGCAGGTGGTGCTCGGCGTGCCGGATTACGGCCTGATTCCCCGCACCATCCAGGGTACGGACCTGCTTTGCCTGGTGACGGAGGCCGTGCTGGACGCGCTGGCCGCCCTGGGCGGGATGGAGCACCTCGCGGCTGATCCACCGCCTTTTCCCTGCCGGGAAGCGGTGATGCACATGGCTTGGCGCACAGCCGTCGATCACGATCCCGGCGAGATGTGGCTTCGCAACCAGCTGATCGGTTGGCTGGCGCGCCGCTGAACGTTTCCGGATCTGGAGGCGTTTTCACGCCTCCAGCTGACCCGATCTAGCGGAGCCGCTTGGCAACAGCTTGGCCGGTGGCGGCGGTACCGAGCGACCCACCCACATCCGGCGTCGCCTCCCCGGCGCTGACGGCCTCCGCCACGGCCGCCTCGATCGCGCGGGCGGCCTGGGTATAGGCGGCCTGGCCCTGCCGGTCGCCATGCCAGTCCAGGAGCTGGGCGAGGGAGAGGATGAGCGAGAAAGGGTTGGCGCGATCCTGCCCCGCGATATCCGGGGCCGAACCATGGGCGGCCTGGGCCATCGCGTGGTTCGCGCCGGCATTCACCGAGCCACCGAGGCCGATGCTTCCGGACAGCTCCGCCGTCATGTCGGAGAGGATGTCGCCGAACATGTTGGTGGTGACGATCACGTCGAAGCGGGATGGGTCGCGGATCAGCAGGGCGGCCATCGCGTCCACGATCACCTCCTCCAGCTCCACGCCCGGGAAGTCCGCGGCGGCTTTGCGGCATTCCTCCAGGAACATGCCGTCGCCCATGGTGAGCACATTGGCCTTGTGCACTGCGGTGACCTTGCGCCGGCGCGTGGCAGCCAGGCGGAAGGCGGCCTGGGCGATGCGGGCGCAGCAGGGGCGGGTGATGCGGCGGAGGGAGACGCAGACATCCTCCGTCACCAACATCTCCGCACTGCCCTTGGTCATGTTGCGGTCGGCGTAGAAGCCCTCGGTGTTCTCGCGCACCACCACCAGGTCGAATTCGTGCCGCGTGGGATAGGGCACGCCGGGATAGGTGCGGGCAGGGCGGATGTTGGCGAAAAGGTCCAGGCGCTTGCGGAAGAAGGCGGAGGGGTTGATGCCGCCCTTGCTCTCATCCGTGTAGTCATAGGTGGACATGGGGCCCATCAACAGGCCATCGGCCGCCTGCACCGTCTCCAGCAGGCCGGGGCGAAGGGTCGTACCGTGGCGGCGCAGGCTCTCATGGCCGGCCACCTCATGGGTCAGGTTCAGGTTCAGGCCGAAGCGGTTCCCGGCGGCCTCCAGCACGGCCAGCGTGGCCCCGGTGATCTCCGGGCCGATCCCGTCACCGGGCAGGACGACAATGTGCATGGCGCGTTCCCCTCTGCTCCCTTCTCTATCCGACGGGTCAGGCAGGTCGTCCATCGCCTTCCCGGCCCCGGCGGGGTAGAGCGGGCGCCATGGCCGATGCCCCTGCCCTGCTGGACGCCGCCCACGCCCGTTTTGCCTCGGGCGCGACCCGGCCGCCGGAGGCGCGGCGGGCCGCGCTGATCGCGCTGCGCGACGGGCTGGAAGCGATGGAGGGCGAGTTGCTGGCCGCGCTCCACGCCGATCTCGGCAAGTCCGAATTCGAGGCCTGGACCTCGGAGATCCTGCTGGTCCGGCAGGAGATCGCGCTCACCCTCAGGCGCCTGTCCCGCTGGATGGCGGAGCGGCGGGTGGGCGGGCGCTGGTTCCACCTGCCCGGCCGCGCCGCGCTGCGGATGGAGCCGCGCGGCGCCGTGCTGATCCTCGGCCCCTGGAACTACCCCGTGCAGCTCTGCCTGGTGCCGCTGGTCAGCGCCATTGCCGCGGGAAATGCGGTGGTGCTGAAGCCCTCCGAGATCGCACCGGCCACGGCGGCAGCGCTGGAAAAGCTGGCGGCGCGTTGCTTCACGCCGGGCCATGTGCAGGTGGCCCAGGGCGGGCCGGAGATGGCGGCGGCGCTGACCGCCCTGCCCTTCGACCACATCTTCTTCACCGGCAGCACGGAGACCGGCCGCAAGGTGGCCGAGGCAGCGGCGCGCAACCTGGCTACCACCACGCTGGAGCTGGGCGGGGCCAATCCCTGCATCGTGGATGCAGATGCGGAGCCGGGTGTGACCGCACGACGGATCGCCTGGGCCAAGTTCCTGAATGCCGGGCAGACCTGCCTCGCCCCCAACCATGTGCTGGTGCATGAGAGCCGGGCGGATGCACTGGTGGGGGCGCTGCGCGAGACGCTGGCGCGCTTCTACGGGCCGGATGGGCGCGGGATGCAGCGCGTGGTCGATGCGCGGCATCTCGGGCGGATGAAGGCCGTGCTGGCGCGGGGGCGTGTGGTCATTGGCGGCGCGGTGGACGAGAACGCGCTGCACCTCCAGCCCACGATCCTGCGCGATCCTGATCCGGCGCTACTGCGGGAAGAGATCTTCGGCCCCATCCTGCCCGTGGTGACCTGGCGGGACCGGGCGGAGCTTCTGGCGGACCTGTCCGGCCTGCCGGAGCCGCTGGCCCTCTATGTCCATACGCGGGACCGTGGCTTCGCCGAGGCGGTGGCGGCGGCCCTGCCCTCCGGCGGCTTCTGCGTGAACGAGCACCTCGTCCACTGCACCGTGCCCGACCTGCCCTTCGGTGGCGTCGGACCCAGTGGGCAGGGGCGGTATCACGGGCAGGCGGGTTTCGAGGCCTTCTCCAACGCCCGCGCGGTATTCCGGCAGCCGGCCGGCATCGATCCTTCGCTGCGCTATCCGCCCTACAAGGCCCCACTCTCAATCATCAAGCGGTTGATGGGATGAACAACAACTTCGACGCCATCATACTGGGGGCCGGCGCGGCGGGCATGATGTGCGCCTTCACGGCCGGGCGGCGGGGCAAGCGTGTGCTGCTGCTGGACCATGCCGACCAGCCCGGGGCGAAGATCCTCATCTCCGGCGGCGGCCGTTGCAACTTCACCAATACGGGGGTGGAGCCGTCGCGGTTCTTCTCGGGCAACCCGCATTTCGCGCGCTCGGCCTTGTCCCGCTATACGCAGCACGACTTCATCGCGCTCGTCGAGAAGCATCGCATCCCCTATCACGAGAAGACCCTCGGCCAGCTTTTCTGCGACGGCTCGGCACGCGCCATTGTCGGCCTGCTGCTGGATGAATGCGAAGCGGTCGGGGTGGATCTGCGCCTGCGGCACCGGATCATTGACGTGACCCGTGCCGAGGCGTTCCGGGTGGAAACGGATCGCGGGACCTTCACCGCCCCGGCGCTGGTGCTGGCCACGGGCGGGCTCTCCATCCCGAAGATGGGGGCGACAGGACTTTCGCTCGACCTCGCACGCCGCTTCGGTTTGCCGGTGATGGAGACGCGGCCGGCCCTGGTACCGCTGACCTTCGGCGAAGCCGATCTGGCGCTGATGCGGCCGATCTCCGGCGTTTCCCTGCCGGTGCAGGCAGGCGCGGGCAAGATACGCTTCCGGGAGGCGATGCTCTTCACCCATCGCGGGCTGTCCGGGCCGGCCATCCTCCAGATCTCGACACCTTGGCGCCCGGGGGAGGCGGTCACGCTCGACCTGCTGCCCGATGTGGACGCGGTTGCCTGGCTGCTGGCCCGCAAGGAGGAACGACCGAAGGCGGCGCTGCATACGGTGCTGGCGGAGCGGTTGCCGCAGCGCCTCGCCTCGGCCCTGGTACAGACACGGCTGGCGCAGCACACCCGCCCCGCCGGGGAGTTGGGCAACAAGGCACTGAAGGAGGTTGCGGCCCTGCTGAAGGGCATGGCCCTGACGCCCACGGGCACCGAGGGCTATGCCAAGGCTGAGGTGATGGCGGGCGGCGTGGATACGGCCGCCCTGTCCTCCCAGACCATGGTCGCCAAAGACGTGCCCGGCCTGCATGTGATCGGTGAGGCCGTGGACGTCACGGGCTGGCTGGGGGGCTATAACTTCCAATGGGCTTGGTCGTCGGGCTGGTGCGCCGGACAATCCGTGTGAATTTCCGACGGGAAACGCCTATATCCCCGCGACCATGCTGCGACTGACCGAGATCAAGCTTCCCCTGGACCATGCCGAGGACGCGCTGCGCGATGCCGTGGCCGCCCGGCTCCGTGTCGAACCCGAAGAAGTGCTGGACATCAGCGTCTTCCGCCGCGGCTATGACGCCCGCCGCCGGGGCGCCATCGTGCTGATCTACACGCTGGACGTGGCCGTGCGGGACGAGGCCTCGGTGCTGGCCCGGCTGGGCAGCACCGACAAGCATGTGGGCGTGACGCCCGAGACCTCCTATCGCCTGCCCTCAGCCCCGCCTGCGCCGCCGCGCCTGCGGCCGGTGGTGGTGGGCGCCGGTCCCTGCGGCCTTTTCGCCATGCTGATCCTGGCCCAGATGGGCCTGCGCCCGATCCTGCTGGAGCGCGGCAAGGTGGTGCGCCAGCGCACGCAGGACACATGGGGACTGTGGCGCCGTTCCGTGCTGACGCCGGAATCCAATGTGCAGTTCGGCGAGGGCGGGGCCGGTACTTTCTCGGACGGCAAGCTGTGGAGCGGCATCGGCGACAATGCCAACCGCATCCGCAAGGTGCTGGAGGAGTTCGTGAAGGCGGGGGCGCCGGAGGAGATCCTCTACGTCTCCAAGCCGCATATCGGCACCTTCCGCCTTGTCTCCATGGTCGAGCACATGCGCGCCCATATCGAATCCCTGGGCGGCGAGTACCGCTTCGGGACACGCGTGGAGAATCTGGAGCTGGGGCCGGATCGCCGGCTGCGCGGCCTGCATCTCTCGGACGGCTCCTTCCTGGAGGCGGATCATGCCGTGCTCGCGGTCGGCCATTCGGCGCGCGATACCTTCACGATGCTGCATGAGCGCGGCGTGTACATGGAGGCGAAGCCCTTCTCCATCGGCGTGCGGATCGAGCACCCGCAGGGCATGATCGACCGCTGCCGCTTCGGGCCACAGGCCGGGCATCCCGTGCTCGGCGCGGCCGACTACAAGCTGGTGCATCACTGCAAAACGGAGGCTGCGGAAGGGCGCGCCGTCTATTCCTTCTGCATGTGCCCGGGCGGCACGGTGGTGGCGGCGGCCTCGGAGCCCGGCCGCCTCGTCACCAATGGGATGAGCCAGTATTCGCGTAACGAGCGCAACGCGAATGCCGGAATCGTCGTGAGCATCTCGCCGGAGCGCGACTATCCCGGATCGCCGCTGGCCGGCATTGCCTTCCAGCGGCATTGGGAAGAACGGGCCTTCGAGGCAGGTGGCGGAAACTGGAATGCGCCAGTGCAGCGGGTGGAGGACTTCCTGGCCGGAAGGCCCAGCACGAAGCTGGGGGATGTCATCCCGTCTTACCGCCCCGGCGTGACACCGACGGACCTGTCGCTCTGCCTGCCCGACTTCGCCGTGGCCGCAATCCGGGAGGCGCTGCCGGCCTTCGACCGGCAGATCAAAGGCTTCGCCATGGGTGATGCCGTGATGACGGGGGTGGAGACGCGCACCTCCTCGCCCCTTCGCATCAGGCGGGACGAAACCGGGCAGAGCCTCAACACGCCAGGGCTGTTCCCAGCCGGCGAGGGCGCGGGCTATGCGGGCGGGATTCTCTCCGCCGGGGTGGATGGCATCCGCGCGGCGGAAGCGGTGGCAGCGAGCCTTTCGGCGGGAGCCCTGGTCGCCTGAGCCAGAACTGCCCGGCCCGCATCACGCACATCAATGAGCGTGATTGACAGCGCGGTGGGTGCTGCGTCTCGACGGGCGGGGGGCCGCTGAATACCTGAGCCCGCACCTGCACGCCAAACCGTGACGAAGGATACCGCGTGGCCCTCCCCCTTGAATTCGCCCTCGACACTTTCGGGGACGTCACCGCCGGCCCGGACGGCGAACTGCTTCCCCATGCCCAGGTTCTTCGGAACCTGATCGACGAGGCCGTGCTGGCCGATGAGCTGGGCATCGACTTCTTCGGCGTGGGCGAGCATCACCGCGAGGACTTCGCGGTCTCCGCACCCGAGGTGCTGCTGGGCGCCATAGCAACCCGCACGAAGCGCATCCGCCTCGGCACCGCCGTCACGGTGCTCAGCTCCGATGACCCCATCCGGGTCTTCCAGCGCTTCTCGACGCTCGATGCCGTCTCGAATGGGCGGGCAGAGGTGATCCTGGGCCGCGGCTCCTTTACGGAGTCCTTCCCTCTCTTCGGCTTCGACCTCAACGATTACGAGATGCTGTTCGAGGAAAAGCTGGACCTTTTCGCCGCACTGCTGAAGGGCGGGCCGGTGACCTGGCAGGGCCGCATCCGCCCGCCCCTGCAGGAGCAACGCGTCTTCCCGCCCATTGAGAACGGCAGGCTGAAGACCTGGGTGGGCGTGGGCGGCAGCCCGAAATCCGTGGTGCGCGCGGCGCATCACGGGCTGCCCTTGATGCTTGCCATCATCGGCGGAGAGCCGACCCGCTTCCGGCCCTATGTGGACCTGTTCCATCAGGCGCTCGAGAAGCTCAGCCAGCCCGCCCAGCCCATTGGCGTCCATTCCCATGGCTATGTGGCGGAGACAGACGAGCAGGCGAAGGAAGAGCTCTGGCCGCACTGGAAGCGCTCCCGCGACCAGATCGGCGCCGAGCGCGGCTGGCCGCCGGCGCAACGGGCGGATTTCGAGCGGGAGATCGCGGGCGGCTCCCTCTATGCCGGCGCGCCTGAAACGGTGGCACGGCGGATCGCGGCGACGGTGAGGGCGCTGGGCCTCTCGCGCTTCGAGATGAAGTACAGCGCGGGGTCCCTACCCCATGAGAAGATGATGCGCAGCATCGAACTCTATGGAAGCCGGGTTATTCCGATGGTGCGGAACCTTCTGGCCTGATCGGAACCGGCCGGGCGGGATGAACGTTGCCTTCCCGCCATGGCCGCCGATCCCCTCGCCCCCTATCGCGCCAAGCGGGACTTCCGCCAGACGGCGGAGCCGGAGGGCGCCGCACCGAAGCCGAAGCGCCGCAAGGGCAAGGCACTCGCCTTTGTGGTGCAGAAGCACGACGCCACGCGGCTGCATTACGACTTCCGGCTGGAACTGGGCGGCGTCCTGAAATCCTGGGCCGTCACGCGCGGTCCCAGCCTGGACCCCGCCGACAAGCGCCTGGCGGTGGAGGTGGAGGACCACCCGGTGGAGTATGCGCGCTTCGAAGGCGTCATCTCCATGAGCTATGGCGCCGGCACGGTGATGACATGGGATCGTGGCACCTGGGAACCGGCATCCGATGATCCAGCCGGCGATCTGGAGAAAGGCCGCCTGAGCTTCACCCTGCATGGGGAAAGGCTGCACGGCGCCTGGCACCTCGTGCGGATGCGCCCGCGCGGGCGGGAGGCGAAGCAGAACTGGCTGCTGATCAAGGACGAGGATGAGGCGGCACGCCCCGGCGATGGGGACGCGCTTCTGGAGGAGACCGACAATTCAGTCGCCACGGGGCGCGACATGACGGCCATAGCCGGCAAGCCGCCCGAGGCAGCGCCGGCGAAGCGCCGTGCGGCGAAGCCACGCAAATCCGTGGCCTCGAACGCTTCCGAGGCGGAGCAGCCCAAAGCGGCAAAGCCCCGGACGAAGGCCAGATCCGACACCGCCGCCCATATCACCGTCGGGGGCGTTGCCCTCACGCATCCGGAGAAGCTCCTCTGGCCGGAGGACAACATCACGAAGCGCGACCTGGCCGAATACATGGTGGCCGTCGCCCCGCGTCTGCTGCCCTGGATCGAGGGGCGCCCCCTGTCCCTGCTGCGTGCGCCGGACGGCCTGGACGGCGACCGCTTCTTCCAACGCCATGCCGGCCGCGGCGCCTCCGCCCTTATCACCCAGGTGAAGCCGCGTGGGGAAAGCTCGCCGCTGCTCCAGGTGGACAGCCAGGAAGGGCTGGTCGCGCTGGCACAGTCCGGCACCTTGGAAATCCATCCCTGGCCGGCCCGCAGCGCCAGCGTCACACGGCCGGACCGCCTGATCCTCGATCTCGATCCAGCGGAGGACCTGCCCTTTGCCGCGGTGGTCGACGCCGCCCTGGTGTTGCGCGAGCGGGTGGCCGCCCTTGGGTTGGCGCCCTTCTGCAAGACAACGGGCGGCAAGGGGCTGCATATCGTGGCCCCGGTCACGCCCGGCGCTACCTGGAAGGCGCTGCACGACACGGCGGCCTCGATCTGCCAGGCGCTGGAAGCCGAGGCACCGGACCGCTTCACCACTGAAAGTTCGAAGGGCGTGCGGGGCGGCCGCATCTTCCTGGACTACCAGCGCAACGCGCGCGGCGCCTCCGCGGTCGCGTGCTGGTCGCCGCGGGCGCGCCCGGGTGCCACCGTATCCGTGCCGCTGGACTGGTCGGAGGTGACGAAGGCGCTGGACCCGAAGGCCTTTACGATCCGCACGGCGCCGGCACGGATAAAAGAGGCCGATCCCTGGGTGGGGTTCGACGCGGCGGCAAAGCCGCTGCCCGCCAAGCGGAAACGCTGAAATCGAAACGCAGAACGGGAGGCCGAAGCCTCCCGTCTCCACACCCTGCGATCAGGACCTACTGCTTGCCATGGTCAGGTTCGGCCATGCCGCGATGCATCTGGGCGGTGACGCTGGCCGGCAGCACATTGGCCACGGCGGATTGCAGCTTGTTCTTCCAGCCGCTGACGATGTCGCCATCGCCGCGCATCATCGCGTCGAAGCCGTCCTTCGCAACCTTCGCGGGATCGTCCTTCTGCTGCTGGCCGACCGGCGTGTCCATCAGGTCGCCACGCTCGAAGAACTCGGTTTCGGTCGGGCCGGGCATGAGGCAGGTAACGGTGATGCCCGTGTCCTTCAACTCGTTCCGGAGCGCCCAGGAGAAGGAGTTCAGGAAGGACTTCGTGCCATTATACACGGCCTGAAAGCTGCCGGGCATGAAGCCGGCGATAGAGCCGACGATCATGATCTTGCCGGCATTCCGCGCCCGCATCTCCTGCCCGACCTTGTGGACCAGATAGATCGTGCCGGTGATGTTGGTATCCACCACCTTGCGGGCCTCGTCGAAGTTCTGGTCGAGGAAGCCCTTGCCGAGGCCACGTCCGGCATTGGCAAGCAACAGCTCCGCCGGGCGGCCCTTCGTTTCCGCCAGGAGCTTGTCCACTCCCTCCGTGGTGGAAAGATCGGCCTGCACGGCATCGACATTCACGCCTAGGCCACGCAGTTCGGACGCCGCGGTCTCGATCTCCGGTTCATCGGCCGCGATCAGCAGGTCGTAGCCGTGTTGCGCGGCCTGGTTAGCCAGTTCCCGTCCGATACCGGTCGACGCGCCGGTAACGATGGCGAGGGGGCGTGTGGCCTGGGCCATGGACATTCTCCGTCCGTAAGACGTTGTTCGGGCAGTCCGCTGCGGATCAGGGCTTCAACACAACCTTGATGCAGCCATCCTTCTTGTCCCGGAAGGTCTTGTAGAGCTCAGGCCCCTCCTCAAGCGTCGCGCGGTGCGTGATGACGAAGGAGGGATCGATCTCGCCCTTCTGGATGCGCTCCAGCAGCATTGGCAGATAGTGCTGGACCGGGGTCTGCGCCATGCGGAAGGTCAGGCCGCGGTTGATGGCGGAACCCATGGGAATCTTGTCGAGGAAGCCGCCATAGACGCCGATGATGGAGACGGTGCCGAAGTTGCGGCAGCAATGGATCGCCTGGCGCAGCACATGCGGGCGGTCCGTGCCCATGAAGGTCGCGACCTTCACGCGGTCGATGACGGAATCGAAGCTGCCGAAGGCGTCAGCCTCGGTGCCCACCGCATCGATGCAGGCATCGGCGCCGCGGCCCTTCGTCTTCTCCTGGATCGCGTCATAGATGTCGACATCCCGGAAATCGAGCGTCTCGGCCCCTGCCATCTGCGCCATCGCCAGGCGCTCCGGCACCGTGTCGATGGCGATCACGCGCGCGGCGCCGAGCAGGAAGGCGCTGCGGATCGCCATCTGGCCGACGGGGCCGCAGCCCCAGATCGCGATGGTCTCGCCGCCTTTGATGTTGCAGAATTCAGCGCCCATGTAGCCGGTGGGGAAGATGTCGGACAGGAACAGGACCTGCTCGTCGGTCATCCCCTCCGGCACCTTGATCGGGCCGACATCGGCATAGGGGATGCGGACATATTCCGCCTGCCCGCCGGCATAGCCGCCGAGGAGGTGCGAATAGCCGAAGAGGCCGGCGGGAGAGTGCCCCCACATCTTCTCGGCCATCTTTGCATTGGGGTTCGACCGCTCGCAGCCCGAGAAGAAGCCGCGCTGGCAGAAGAAGCACTCGCCACAGGAGATGGTGAAGGGCACCACCACCCGGTCGCCGACCTTCAGCTTCTTGTTGTCCTTGCCGACCTCGACCACCTCGCCCATGCATTCATGGCCGACGATGTCGCCGCGCTCCATGGTCGGGATCATCCCGTCCATCAGATGCAGGTCGGAGCCGCAGATGGCGCAGGACGTCACCTTGATGATGGCGTCACGGCCGTCCTGGATCTTCGGATCGGGCACGGTCTCGCAGCGCATATCGCCTTTGCCGTGCCAGGTGATCGCCTTCATGCGCGTCCTCTTTCGTGGCGGGCGCGGGGCGCCCGGGATCATGCCAGGACTCGCTCAACGCCAGGGGGCGCCATCCGCTGCATGCGCCGGCGCCGCCCCAGGAAGGTCCTCCGGCAGATTCAGGCGTTCACCACATCACCGCCATTCGGATGCAGGACCTGTCCATTGATGTAGGAACTGTCCGCATTCGAGGCGAGAAAGATGTAGGAGGGCGCCACCTCGTCCGGCTGGCCCGCCCGCCCCATCTGGGCGGAGGAGCCGTGCTGGGCCGTCCTCTCCTCATCGAAGCTGGCGGGGATCAGGGGCGTCCAGATCGGGCCCGGAGCCACGCCGTTCACGCGGATCTTGCGGCTCTTGTAAAGCTGCTGCGACAGGCTGCGCGTGAAGGCCACAATAGCGCCCTTGGTGCTGGCATAGTCGACCAATTGCGGGCTGCCGCGATAAGCGGTGACCGAAGTGGTGTTGATGATGGCGCCGCCCTCGGGCATGTGCGGCACCACATTCTTCGCCATCCAGAAATAGCCGAAGATGTTGGTGCGGAAGGTGCGCTCGACCTGCGCCTCCTCGATCGTGGGGAAGTCCTCGTTCACATGCTGCTCTGCGGCATTGTTCACGAGCACGTCGATCCGGCCGCCCAGGAAGGCCACCGCCTTCGCGACCGTCTCCTTCACGAAGGCCGGGTCGCCCACGTCACCGGCATAGACCTCGCAGCGGCGGCCGGCGGCCTCCACCAGGCGCTTCGTCTCGGCGGCGTCCTCGTGTTCATCCTTGTAGAGGATGACAACATCCGCGCCTTCCTTGGCAAAGCCGATCGCCACCGCGCGGCCGATGCCGGAATCACCGCCCGTCACCAGCGCCTTCTTCCCTTCCAGCTTGCCGGCGGCCTTCCAGTTTTCCATCTGGGCGCGCGGCCGGGGCGTCATCTCGGATTCCCGGCCGGGCTGGTGATCCTGGTGCTGCGGGGGTTGGGGGGTCTTCTGGTCGTCGGACATCCGGCAGGTTCCTTGCGGAGAGCCCGGAAAACGGTCCGCCGAAGGCGTCGGTTTCGCTGACGCGGGATCGCCCAGCGCGAATTAACCCTCTGATTAACCTATGTAGATAAGCTCGTGCGTCATGAGCACCCAGGCAGTGCAGCCCATGGCGCCGCGCCCCAACCGGGCCGGCAAGGCAGTCGCCAAGACGGCGGACTTTAAAAGCGCACTGGCCCGTGCCCAGGCGCCCTTCACCCCCCTTCCCGCCAGGATACCCCGGGAAGGCACGGCCGCGGCGGCCCATCCGCCAGCCCGGACAGTGCGCGCGGGGGAGGATGCCTTCCGCAGCCGCATCGCAGCACTGGAAAGCGCGGGCAGCAACTGGTCCGCGCGCAACCCGACCTCGGGAGCGCTCGGACGTTATCAGTTCCTGCCTGTGGCCCTGCGGGATATCGGCTGGCAGGACGCCAGCGGCGCCTGGACCGCGCGCGCCGCCGCCCAGGGTGTGCAGAGCGAGGCGGATTTCCTCGCCAGCCCGGCGGCTCAGGAGGCTGCCATGGGCCAATATCTGCAGCGCACAGAACGTCAGCTCGCCGCCAATGGCGCCCTGGGCGCGGCCGGGCAAACCGTGACGGCCACGAATGGCCAGCCGCTCGCGATCACCGAGGCCGGGCTGGTCGCGGCCGCCCATCGCCGTGGCGCGGGGGCGGTGGCGCGCTGGCTGGAGCATCGCACACGCACCCCCGAAGCCCCGGTGCCCGAGGCCAGCCGCGCCGCCTTCGCCGGCGTGGAGCAGCGCCTTCGCGACTTCGCCGGGGTTGCCTATGCCGCGCGCGGCCGCGGCGGCGTCAGTCCTTCCGCATGAACAGCACGGGCATGGTGCGCCCCCCGACCAGGGACCGTTCACCGGGACGATCGGGCAGGTAGCCGAGGCTTTCATAGAAGGGCACGGCGCTGAGATAGGCGCGCAACATGAAGCGCGTGTGGCCGGCGGCCCGGGCCCGCTCCTCCGCGGCCTGGACCAAGCGCGTGGCCAGGCCCTGCCGCGCGGCCTCCGGATGCACGAAAACCTTGCGGATCCGCGCCACCCCGCCTGGCTGGCCCAGCCATCCCGCGCTGCCCAGCAGGGTGCCATCCCGCTCCGCCAGCCACATGTCGCTGTCCCTCATCTCCTGCGCATATTCGGGCGTGGAAACCGCCTCGGCGTAGAGGGGAGCGAGGTCAGGCGGATAAGCGGTGGCGAGGGTAGCGAAGGAAGCGGCGTGCAGCGCCACCAGCCCCGGGATGTCGGCTTCCCGCATGGGGCGGAGCACTGCGGCCGGGGGCGGAACGGGGCTGGTCATCGTAATCTCCTGCTACCCCGCCGACCTCGACCCGGACGCGGGGCGGGCGCATAGAACGTGCCAGAATAGTGCCCGCCAAGACCGGGCAGAGTCCGGAGGAACCTCTATGTCGATCGTCACCCGCGTCCTCGGCACTCCGATCCGCCGGCGCGACCTCGCCGCCCTGGCGGGAGCCATGCTGCCCGCCCCGGCCGTCCTTGCCCAGTCCGCCGGTAATTTCCCGAACCGTCCCATCCGGATCGTCATCGCCTTCGCGGCCGGCGGCAATTCGGACACCATGGCGCGGCTGATCCAGCCCAAGCTGTCGGAGTTCCTGGGCCAGTCCGTGGTGGTGGAGAACCGCACCGGCGCAGGCGGCGCGCTGGCGGCCGGCCAGATTGCTTCCGCCCCGGCCGATGGCCACACGCTGCTCTTTGACGCGGCCTCCTTCGTCATCGCCCAGTTCATCCAGCGGAACCTGCCCTTCGATTACGAGAGGGACTTCGTGCCGGTCGGCATGGTGGCAGAGGTGCCCTACATTCTTGCGGTGCCCGTCAGCAGCGGCATCACCGACCTGAAGGGCTATCTGGATAAAGCCCGGTCCATGCCGGACGGGATGCCCTATGGCTCGCCGGGCGTAGGCAATACCGGCCATCTCGCCGGCGCCCTGCTGGCCCATCGCTCCAAGACGAAGATGGAGCACATCCCCTATCGCGGCGGGGCGGAAGTCGCGCGCGATCTGGCGGCGGAGACGCTGCCCTCAGGCTATCTCTCCGCCAATTCGCTGAATCCGGTGATCGAGGCCGGGAAGGCGCGTCCTATTGCCCTGACCAGCGGCGTGCGGCGCGGTGGGATCGAGGGCGTACCTACTATCGCCGAATCCGGCTTCCCCGGCTTCGACCTGACGAGCTGGAACGCCATGTTCTGCCGTACCGGCACGCCGGAGCCGATCCGGCGCAAGCTGGAGGAGGCCGTGAACTTCGCCACCAAGGATGAGGAGATCCAGCGGCGCCTTGCCGCGATGGGCGCCGTCGCCGTCCCTGCCGAGGCGGACAAGCTGGCGCAACGCCTCACGAGCGAGCGGACCCTGGTGAGGGACCTGATGCGCGAGACCGGCATCAGCTTCGGCTGAGGCAAAAGGAAAGGGCGCGCCAGCCCAGCCGGCGCGCCCTCAGAGCCAAACTGGCCGGGGAGTATTCCTTTCCCGGCCTTTTCTGGTCTCAGCCGACGATTTCGTTGCCAGCAAAGAAATAGGCGATCTCGATCGCCGCATTCTCCAGGCTGTCGGAGCCATGCACAGAGTTCGCCTCGATGCTCTCGGCGAACAGCTTGCGGATGGTGCCCTCGGCGGCGTTGGCCGGGTTGGTGGCGCCCATGATTTCACGGTTCTTGGCCACCGCGTCCTCACCCTCGAGCACCTGCACGACCACCGGGCCGGAGGTCATGAAGGAGACCAGGTCCTTGAAGAAGGGGCGCTCCTTGTGGACGCCGTAGAAGGTCTCGGCCATCTGCTGCGTCATCTGAATGCGCTTCTGGGCAACGATCCGGAGGCCCTTCTCCTCGAACACGGCGTTAATCTTGCCGGTCAGGTTGCGGCGGGTCGCGTCGGGCTTGAGGATGCTGAAGGTGCGCTCGATGGCCATGGCGGCAGTTCCTTGAATAGAGTCGGGCGCCGGGTAGCGGCGCCGGGGCCTTTCGGCAAGGGGTTAAGAGAAGGGCCGGAGGAAGGCATCCCCGGCCCCACCCATGGAACTATCCCGGTCCTTAGCGCGAAGGCGTACCGGGCCAGTCGCTAGAGGCCAGGCGGAGCAGGGTGTAGCCGAGCAGGCCAGAGACCAGAGAGCCGCCAAGAATGCCGACCTTTGCCTCGGCCTGGAGCAGCGGGTCGCCCGGGAAGGCCAGCAGGGTGATGAACAGGCTCATGGTGAAGCCGATGCCGCAGAGCAGGGCCGTGCCGAAAAGCTGGGTGCGGCTGGCATAGGCCGGAAAGTCGGCCAGCCCCGACCGGACAGCGATGAAGGAGGCCCCATAAACCCCAACTGCCTTGCCGATCAGCAGGCCCAGCCCGACGCCGAGCGTAACGGGCGCCGTTAGGGCAGAGGCCGGCAATCCCAGGATGGGAACGCCGGCATTCGCCAGGCCGAAGATAGGGACGATCAGGAAGCCCACGGGGATGTGCAGCACGTGTTCCAGCCGGTGCAGCGGGCTCGTCACCTCGTCATCCGGCGTGGCCGGGCTGGCACGAAGAGGAATGGTGAGCGCCAGGAACACCCCGGCCAGGGTAGCGTGAACGCCAGACCGCAATACCAGCACCCAGAGCACCACGCCCAGGATCAGATAGGGCCAGAGCTTCAGCACCCCGGCCCGGTTCATCCCGTAGAGCAGGGCCACCACAACCGCCGCCCCCGCCAGGTCCGGGAGGGACAGGCCGCCCGTATAGAACAGGGCGATGATCACCACAGCCCCAAGGTCGTCGATAATGGCCAGTGCCGCAAGGAACACCCGCAGCGAGGCCGGAACCCGCTTGCCGAGCAGGGAAATGACGCCGAGGGCAAAGGCGATATCGGTGGCGGCCGGGATGGCCCAGCCATGGGAAGAGGCGGGCGGGTTTATCAGCAGATAGACCAGTGCGGGCACGGCCATGCCACCCGCGGCCGCAATCCCCGGCAGCGCCCGGCGAGGCCAAGTGGAGAGCTGGCCGTCCAGCGCCTCGCGTTTGATCTCCAGCCCAACCAGCAGGAAGAACACGGCCATGAGGCCGTCATTGATCCAGTGCTCGACCGAGAGCGGGCCAAGATGGGCGTGCAGCACCACCTCATAGGTTCCGAGCAGGGGCGTGTTGGCGATGACCAGGGCCAGGGCGGCTGCCCCCATCAACACGAGACCGGCGGAGGACTGGCCCTCCAGGAAGCGGCGAAGGGCACTGGGCCGGGCGTACTGTGCAGCAGTCATCTCTGGTCCTGATTCGAGGGGCGCCCCCCCTAGCATGGGCGGCGCGCGGCACCAGGGAGAATCGAGAGCTGCTCCTGGATTGATGCATCGCATCATCGCCGTTTCGCGACCGGTCACGGCGGGGTAGAAGCCCCGCATGACTGTCCTGGCCCTTCGCGACCTGACCATCCGCATGGCCGGCCGCACCCTGCTCGACGGCGCCAATCTCCAGCTCGATCCCGGCCGCAAGCTCGGGCTCGTCGGGCGGAACGGCACCGGCAAGTCCACCCTGTTCCGGGTGCTCACCGGCGCATTGCAGCCGGATGGCGGCGAGGTCCGCATCGCCGCCCGCGCCCGCATGGCCCATGTGGCGCAGGAGCAACCGGGCACGGATGTGTCCCTGATCGATACGGTTCTGGCAGCCGACACCGAGCGCGCCGCCCTGCTGGCCGAGCGCGAGAATGGCGATCCCGCCCGCGCCGCCGAAGTGCAGGAGCGGCTGATCGCCATCGGCGCCGATGCCGCCCCTGCCCGCGCGGCCACGGTGCTGGCCGGCCTGGGTTTTGATGCCGCCGCCCAGCTCCGGCCGGTGAAGGAATTCTCCGGTGGCTGGCGGATGCGCGTGGCCCTGGCCTGCGCCCTTTCGCTGGAACCCGATCTGCTGCTGCTGGACGAGCCGACCAACCACCTGGACCTGGAGGCGACCCTCTGGCTGGAGGGATGGCTCAAGCGCTTCCCGGGCGCGGCCATCATCATCTCCCATGACCGGGAGGTGCTGGATGAATGCGTGGACAGCATCGCGCATCTCGACCGCGGCAAGATCACCACCTATCCCGGCGGCTACTCCGAATTCGTGCGCATTCGCGGTGAGCGGATGGCGCAGCAGGCGGCGGCGAACGAAAAGATCCTCGCCCAGCGCGCGCATATGCAGGCCTTCGTGGACCGCTTCCGCGCCAAGGCCACCAAGGCCCGGCAGGCGCAGTCCCGCCTGAAGGCCATCGAGAAGCTGCCGCCCGTCATCGAGGTGATGGAGGACGGCTCGACCCGCTTCGAGTTCCCGGACCCGCCCGAGGTCCCGCCGCCCATCCTGACCATGTACAACGCCTCTGTCGGCTATGGGGACCGCACCATCCTGCGCGGCCTGAACCTTCGGCTGGACCAGGAGGACCGGGTGGCGCTGCTGGGCGCCAATGGCAATGGCAAGTCCACCCTGGCCAAGCTGATCGCCGGCAAGCTGGAGCCGCAATCCGGCGAGGTCCGCCGCACCCCGCGCCTGAAGATCGGCTATTTCGACCAGCACCAGGCCGAGGTGCTGGATCCGAACGGCACGCCGCTGAGCCATATGCAGCAGGCCATGCCCAAGGCGCCCCCGACCCAGGTCCGCGCCCAGCTCGCCCGCTTCGGGCTGGACGAGGACCGGGCGACGACGCTGATCCGTGACTGCTCGGGCGGCGAGAAGGCGCGGCTGCTGCTGGCACTCACCACACGTGACGCGCCGCAGCTGCTGATCCTGGACGAGCCGACGAACCACCTGGACATCGACGCGCGCGAGGCGATGGTCCGCGCACTCGCCGACTACAAGGGCGCCGTCGTTCTCATCACCCACGACCCGCATATGGTGGAGCTGGCCGCTGACAGCCTCTGGCTGGTGGCCGATGGGGCGGTGAAACCCTTCGACGGCGACCTGGCCGATTACCGGGCCTGGCTGGCCAACCGCGCCCGCGATGCCCGGAGCGAGGCTCGCGCCGCCAAGGCCGAGGGCGAGGCCCCGGCGAAGCCCACAGCTGCCAGTCGCGCCGCCGCCCGCGCCGCCCTGGCCCCGATCCGGGAACGGGTGAAGGAGATCGAGGCGCGGCTGGAGAAGCTGCGGCTGGAGGACCGGCTGCTGGAGAAGAAGCTCTCCGACACCGAAACCTATGCGCGCTTCAAGCCGTCCGACATCGCCTGGGCGAATACCCGCCGCGCCGCGATCGCCGATATCGTGGCGAAGCTGGAGGAGGAATGGCTGGAACTGGCGGAGAAGCTGGAAGCGGCGTGACCGCCACCCGCCCATTTCATGGTTGAAACATTCGCTTCCCCGGGCCCACTGTGCTGGCCCGGCAAGGAGCGGACGGATGAGCAACGGCGATCTCACCGCGCGCAACGTGGCGCGGGTCCAGGATATCTACAGCCGCTACGCGCAGGGAGACCGGGAAGCGCTCTACGGAGCCCTGGCGCCTGGGGTGACCTGGACCTCCATCGGCGATGGCCTGCTGCCCTGGGCCGGAACCCGCCTCGGCCGGGCCGGAGTGGAGGGCTATTTCGCGGAGCTCGATGCCCAGGCCGAGGTCGCCGGCTATGAGGTGGAGCAGGTGATCGCCCAGGGCGAGTGGATCGCCATCCTGGCCACCGTCACGGTGCGCTACCGCCGGACCGGCCAGGAACACCGCTATGCCAAGGCCGATTTCATGCGCGTGGTGGACGGCCAGATCACCGACTTCCGCGAATTCTACGATACCGCCCAGGCCTGCCGCGACCATTGCGGCCCCTGAGCGCCGGGCGCCTCAGGCGCCCTGCCGTACCGCCCGCATCGCACCCTGCTCCGCCCGCACCCGGTTCACCACCATCCGGTCATGCAGCTGCGTGATGGTGGCCGAGCCTGTGCGCGTGAACAGGAAGGGCAGTAGCGCATGCACGAAGCAGGCAAGTGAGCCAAGCAGCATGCGCCAGCCGAACCAGGCGGCAGTGTGCATGTGCTCGATATAGGTCTCGCCGACCGAAGCAGGATGTTCCGTGAAGGAAGGGCGCGCCATGTCCGTGATCCCTGGATGACACGGGCAGAATAGGGCTCCAGTCCCGGCAAGGGATTGCGTTTCATGCCGAAGTTGCGGAGGAATGTGCAAATCCAGGCCTGGATATCCAGGAATCGCGCAAAGGCATTCCGCGTGGACAGCTTCGACCGCAAGATCCTCGAATGCCTTCAGGAGGACGCTACCCTCTCCGTCGCCGAGGTGGCGGAACGGGCCGGGCTCTCCCCCTCCCCTTGCTGGCGCCGCATCCGTCGGCTGGAGGAAGAAGGCGTCATCCGCCGCCGCGTTGCCCTGCTGGATGCCGCGAAGATGCGTGTCGGCGTTACCGTCTTCGTCACCATCCGCACGAACCGCCACAGCATGGAATGGGCTGAGCGCTTCTGCCGCGCGGTGAGCGAGATCCCGGAGGTGCTGGAATTCCACCGCATGAGCGGCAGCGTGGACTATCTGCTGCGCGTGGTGGTGCCGGACATCGCGGCCTATGACGGCGTCTATAAGCGCCTGATCGAAATGGCCGACCTCTACGATGTCAGCTCCAGCTTCTCGATGGAGCAGATCAAGTACACCACCGCCCTTCCCACGGCCTACGCGTCTTGACCGGAGACCTGTTCGGGAACCTGCCCCGCCGTGGCGATCCGCCACCGGGCTCGATGATTGCCCGGCTGATCGATGGTCCCATGGCCCCGGGGCGCGTAACCTGGATCGGCCTGCGCCCGGCCCGGCGGGCACCGATGCGGGTGGTGGAGACCGCTGTCGCCGAGGAAGACAGCGGGCTGGCCGGGGACCGCTTCGCTGGCGGCCGGAATGGCGCCCGGCAGGTGACGCTGGTGGCGCAGGAGCATCTGGCGGCCATCGCCGCCTTTCTCTCCCGCCCGGAGGTGCCGCCCGAGCGGCTGCGGCGGAACATCGTCGTTGCCGGGATCAATCTGCTGGCGCTGCGGAACCGGCGCTTCCGGCTGGGCGGGGCCCTGCTGGAATGGTCCGGCGAATGCCATCCCTGTTCCCGCATGGAGGAGGAGCTGGGCCCCGGCGGCTACAATGCCACCCGCAGTCATGGCGGCATCACCGCCCGGGTGATCGGGGGTGGCACGATTCGGCTGGGGGACAAAGTGGAGCGGCTGCTGGACCACCCCTCCTGACGGCCCCGCCCTTCTGTTCTAGCCTGCGGCGCAGCACGGGAAGGAACGCACCATGTCGACTGGCCTGCGGAAGGGACTGACGAGCTACGGGGATGCGGGGTTCTCGC
The DNA here is from genome assembly GCF_049629625.1 of Roseomonas chloroacetimidivorans. NCBI lineage: Bacteria > Pseudomonadati > Pseudomonadota > Alphaproteobacteria > Acetobacterales > Roseomonadaceae > Roseomonas > Roseomonas chloroacetimidivorans. Next base: position 57,518 of record NZ_JBNBZS010000010.1, read on the forward strand.
TGTTCCTGCGAAAGGCCTTCATCAAGGCCGCCGGCTATTCGGATGATGCGCTGGACCGGCCGATCATCGGCATCACCGACACCGCCTCTGACTTCAACCCCTGCCATGGCAACGCGCCGCAGCTGATCGAGGCAGTGCGGCGGGGCGTGATGCTCTCGGGCGGGCTGCCCATGGCCTTCCCGACCATCAGCATCCATGAGAGCTTCGCCCACCCCACCTCCATGTATCTGCGCAACCTCATGTCGATGGATACGGAGGAGATGATCCGCGCCCAGCCGATGGACGCGGTGGTGCTGATTGGCGGCTGCGACAAGACGCTGCCGGCCCAGATCATGGGCGCGGCCTCGGCCGGCATTCCCGCCGTGGTGCTGCCGGTCGGGCCCATGGTGGTTGGCCATCACCGGGGCGAGGTGCTGGGCGCCTGCACGGACTGCCGGCGCATGTGGGGCCAGCACCGGGCGGGCAAGATCGACGAGGCGGAGATCGAGGTGATCAGCGGGCGGCTGGCCCCTTCCGTCGGCACCTGCATGGTCATGGGCACCGCCAGCACCATGGCCTGCATGATCGAGGCGCTCGGCCTCTCCCTGCCCTATAGCGCTGCCATCCCGGCCCCGCATGCCGAGCGGTTCCGCTGCGGCGAGGCCACCGGGCGTGTGGCGGTGGAGATGGCGAAGCGGGGTGGACCGGCGCCCAAGGCGCTGATCACCCAGGGCTCGCTGCGGAATGCCATGACGGTGCTGCAGGCGATCGGCGGCTCGACCAACGGGCTGGTTCATCTGGCAGCCATCGCCGGGCGCGTGGGGCTCGAAATAAATCTGGAGGAGTTCGACGAGATCGGCCGCAAGGTGCCCGTGCTGGTCGATCTCAAGCCCTCCGGCGACCATTACATGGAGCACCTGCATCATGCCGGTGCCGTGCCGCGCCTGCTGCAGGAGTTGGAGCCCTTCCTGGACCTGGACGCGCCGACCGTGCTGGGCGGCACGCTGGCCGACTATCTCGCGCTTGCCGAGGACGTGCCTGGCCAGACTGTCATCCGCTCCCGCGACAAGCCGCTGAAGTCCACCGGCGGCATGGCGGTGCTGCGGGGCAATCTCTGCCCGGGCGGCGCGGTCATCAAGCACGCGGCCGCAACGCCCTCCCTGCTGCAGCATACCGGCCGCGCCGTGGTGTTCACCAGCGTGGAGGACATGACCAAGCGGATCGACGATCCGGATCTGGATGTGACCGCCGATGACGTGCTGGTCCTCCAGAATGCCGGCCCCAAGGGCGCACCGGGCATGCCGGAGGCAGGCTACCTGCCCATCCCGAAGAAGCTGGCCCAGGCCGGGGTGAAGGACATGGTCCGCATCTCCGATGCCCGCATGTCCGGCACGGCTTTCGGCACCATCGTGCTGCACATCACGCCCGAGGCGGCGGTGGGCGGCCCGCTTGGCCTCGTGCGGGATGGCGACCAGATCAGGCTGGACGTTGAGAAGCGGCGCATTGACCTGCTGGTGGATGATGCGGAGCTGGACCGCCGCGCCGGGGAGTTCTCGCCCCCCCGCCCCGCCCCGCGCCGCGGTTACGCAAAGCTCTTCCACGACACGGTGTTGCAGGCCGATCGTGGCTGCGATTTCGACTTCCTGGCCGGAGAGGATGATCCGGCGTGAACACGCTCAGCCGCATCGCGGTCCTCGACGACTATCAGGGCCTTGCCCCCTCCCTTGCCGACTGGGGCTCGCTGGGCGTGCCGGTGGATGTTTTCCGCGACACGATCAAGGATCTGGACGCGCTCGTCGCGCGGCTCGCACCCTATGACTGCATCGTGCTGATGCGGGAGCGCACGCCCTTTCCGCGCGCCCTGATCGAGCGCCTGCCGGCACTCAAGCTGCTCATCACTACCGCTGGCCGGAACCTGTCGGTGGATACGGCGGCGCTGCGCGAGCGGGGGATCACCTTCTGCGGCACCAAGGGCGCGGTGGCGCAGACGGCGGAGCTGACCTGGGGACTTATCATCGCCCTGATGCGCGACATTCCCGCGCAGGACCGCAACCTGCGCGAGGGCCGTTGGCAGACCTCGGCCGGCGAGGGGCTGGAGGGCCGCACCCTCGGCATCATCGGCCTTGGCAAGCAGGGCCAGCATATGGCGAGGGTGGCGCTGGCCTTCGGGATGCGCGTGATCGCCTGGAGCCAGAACCTGACCGAGGAGACCGCCGCCGCCCACGGCGCCGCCCGCGTCACGAAGGAGGCGCTGCTGCGGGAATCCGACGTGGTGACACTGCACCTCGTGCTGTCCGAACGGTCCCGCCACACGATCGGCGCGGCGGAGTTGGCGATGATGAAGCCCACCGCCTACCTCGTGAACACCTCCCGCGGGCCGCTGATCGATACGCCGGCGCTGGAAGCGGCGCTGCGGGAAGGCCGCATCGCCGGGGCCGCGCTGGATGTCTATGACGAGGAACCCGTACCCGCCGGGCATCCCCTCGCCGCCCTGCCGAACACGGTGCTGACGCCGCATCTCGGCTACGTCACGCGCGGGAACCTGACGACTTTCTACCAGGGCGCGGTGGAGGACATCGCGGCCTATCTGGCCGGGGCGCCGATCCGCGTGATCTGAACAGGGCGGGGGGAAGCGGAAGTTCCTTCCCCCAGACCCTATGATCCCCTTCGAGTTTGGGACGCCGGCATCACGAGGGCGGCCATGTGACGTGTCTCGGGAGCGGCAGCGAAGGCGACCTGCCTCTTCCTGCCTTTCGGCCTTTCGCCGCCCGCACCACGTTGATCTCCACGCACCATCATTCCGGTTCCGATCGGCCGAGACTCGCCCCCGGCGCGGTGCTTACATGCCGCCGGAGAGAGCTGCCGCTGTTCCCCCTCACTTCGGCAGGCAGCCAGGGCCGGTGCGTTTCCCCCCAACTACGACGCACCGGCCCTCCCCCACTTCCTCCTCAAAGCTCCGCCGCTGGGCGCGGAACGGTCCGGTAACTACTTCCCCGGCTTTTTCTAGTGCTGCGAGGCCAGCCAGGCCCGCCATCCGCCGAAGACGGTGATATCGCGCGTTCCCTCCACCCCGGCTGCCTCCGCCAGGAAGCCGAGACAGGGACCGCTCTCCAGCATCACCGTCCCGAAGCCCAGCGGCGCGGGCAGCTTGGCCAGCAGCGGCCCGATCCCGGCCATGGGCAGGGCCCAGACCTCGCCTTCAACCGCACTTCCATCCGCTGCCCGGACAAGGCCCGGCCGGTCGCCCAGCGCGTGCAGCCTGTACTCGGGCCGGGTCCGGTCCTTGCGAAGGAAACGGCCGCCCAGCGCCGTCACCTGCCCGTTCAGCGGCAAGCCGGACATATGCGCCCCAATGCAGAACAGCGGGATTTCGCCCTCCGTCAGGCCGCTCGGAGCGGGAGGCGCCGGAGTTGCCTCCCCGGAGGCACCCAGAGGCAGGCCGGCCGCGTGGTGCAGTGCACCGCCCACGGCGCAGAGCTTCGCCTCGGCGAAGGCGGGACCAATCAGGGTGATGCCGGCTGGCCGCTTATCCGCCCGGAAGCCGGCGGGGATCGCAATGGCCGAGAGGTCCAGCAGGTTCACGAAATTGGTGTAGGTACCCAGGCGGGTGTTCGCCGCGATCGGCTCGGCTTCCAGATCCGCCAGGGTGGGAATGCCGGGTGTGGTGGGCACGGCCAGCAGGTCGAAGCGCGAAAACATCGCGCGGGCCAGGAGGCGCATCTCGGCGGCGGCGTGAAAGTCGTCGAAAGCGTCCACGGCCAGGCGGGTCATTCCGCCTTCCAAGATCGCGCGGGTGGTCGGATGCAGGGAGCCCGGCCTCCGCTCGATCATCTCCCGCGCCGCCGAGCTGCGTTCGGCCACCCAGGCGCCGTCATAGAGGCGCCTGGCGAGGCTGAGGAAGGGCGTGATCGGGATGCGCTCCAACGTCGCGCCCAGGCCTTCCAGCCGCATCAGGGCATCGCTGTAGAGTCTCGCATCATCCGGCGTGTCGAAGGTGAGATCCGGATCCTCCGGCACCGCCACGCGCAGCCCGGGTGGGATGGCGGCGCCCGTGGCCCGCCAGCCCGGCGGAGCGGCACGGGAATAGGGATCGGCTTCGTCCGGGCCCGCCAATACGGACAGCACGGTGGCGGCCTGGTCGGCCGTCAGCGCGAAGACGGAGACGCAATCCAGGGACCGGCAGGCCGGCACCACGCCTCGGGTCGGCACCAGGCCAAGGCTGGGCTTCAGCCCCACAATGTTTTGAAAGGCCGCGGGCACCCGGCCGGACCCCGCCGTATCCGTGCCCAGCGAGAAGCCAGCCATACCGGCTGAGACAGCAGCGGCCGAGCCGGAAGAGGAGCCGCCGGGCACGCAGGCCGGGTCGATCGGGTTGCGCGGCGTGCCATAGGGGCTGCGCACGCCCACCAGCCCGGTGGCGAACTGATCCAGGTTCACCTTTCCCAGCAGGATGGCGCCGGCTTCCCGCAACCGGGCAACGACGGGCGCGTCCTCCTCCGGCATCTGGAGGAAGTCCGGGCAGGCTGCGGTGGTGGGAAGACCGGCCGCGTCGATATTGTCCTTGAGGACATAGGGCATGCCGTAGAGTGGCCGCCCGCGCGGCCCCTCGGCGGCGAGGCGCTTCGCCTCGGCCATGACCGTGTCATGCGGCACCCGGTGGAGGAAAAGGGCGGGGTCGGCCCAGCTATCGATGCGGTAAAGCGCCACCAGCGCCGCTACCTCCGGGCCTTCCATCCGCGCCAAGTCCCACAGCATCATGCCGCCCCCGAACGAATCGCCAGACCCACCGGCGCTGGTTCGATTCCTATACGGCAGTGCTCCCGAGGCACCCAGGCGGCCCGGCGCTGCGGGTGCGAACGAAATGGTACCTCCGACGTTAGCGAGGGATGCTGATCGAAGCGCCTCCCCGGGCGCGGTCCCGGCCGGTGCCTTCGAGCCCCGAGCCCCCGCCCACCACGCTCCTGAAATCCGGCCGCAATGCCTGGCGCGTGGTGCATGCCCCGCGCGCCGCCCTGCTGTCGGACGGAGCGACCTATTTCGGCGCGCTGCGTCAGGCGATGCTGAACGCGCGGCACTTCATCCATGTCGTTGGCTGGGACATCGACAGCCGCACGCGGCTCGTCGGAGACACGCCGCCGGAGGATGGGCTTCCCGAGGAGTTGGGGGCCTTCCTTTCGGCCCTGGTGGAGCGCCGCCCAGGCCTCTCGGTAAAGCTGCTCCTCTGGGACTACTCCGTGCTCTACGCGCTGGAGCGGGAGCCGCTGCCCATCCTGCACCTGCGCTGGAACGTGCCTGAGGCGGTCGAGCTCTGCCTGGACGACAAAACGCCTTTCGGGGCCTCCCACCACCAGAAGATCGTGGTGGTGGATGGGGTGGTGGCCTTTGCCGGCGGGCTGGATCTGACCATCCGCCGCTGGGACCGGAACGCGCATGACCCGGCGGATCCGGATCGGGTGGACCCGGCCGGGAAGTCCTACCGGCCCTTCCATGACGTGCAGATGGCGGCGGACGGGGAGGCGGCCGCTGCCTTGTCCGAGCTTGTCCAGGCGCGCTGGAACCGGGCTTGCGCCGAATGCCTGGCCCCGCCGGGCCCGGCTGCACCGGACCATGATCCCTGGCCGGAAAGCCTGGAACCCGACCTGCGCGACGTCCCCCTCGGCATCGCCCGCACCGAGCCGGCCCATGATGGCCGGCCGGAGGTGCGGGAGGTTGAGGCCCTCTATCTCGATATGATCGGCGCCGCGGAGCGCATGATCTACATCGAAAACCAGTTCCTGACCTGCGGCCGCATCGCCCGCGCGCTGATTGCCCGGATGAAGGAGCGGCCGGAACTGGAGGCACTGATCGTCGCGCCCAGGACCCATCATACCTGGCTGGAGCACCGCACCATGCTTGCCGGGCGCATCCGCTTCATGCGCGCCCTCCGGCGGGCGGGGGTGGCCAACCGCACGCGCCTGGTCTTCCCGCATGTGGAGAAGGGGGACGCGGCCTCCGAGGTGATGGTCCACGCCAAGGTCATGGTGGTGGATGACCGCCTGTTGCGGGTCGGGTCCTCCAATCTTTGTAATCGTTCCATGGGTACGGATACGGAGTGCGACCTGATGGTGGAGGCGCGGGACGCGGCGCAGCGGGCAGCGGTGGCCCGGGTGCGGGACCGGCTGATCGCCGAGCACACGGGCGTCACGCCCGAGACCGTCTCGGCCCGGATCAAGGGAACCGGCTCGATTCTCCAGGCCGTGGCGGGACTGTCGGGGGGAGGCAAGAGCCTGCGGGACGTGAATGACGGCAACCGCCCCGCCCGCAGCCTCCTGCCGGGGATCGAGCGCGCCGCCGATCCGCGCCGCCCCATTGAGTCCGGAGAGTTCCTGGCGGATTACCTCGGCCATCCCGATGTGGCACCGCCCTCCGGCCGCCCCTGGCCGCTTGTGGTACGCGCCGGGCTGATGCTGCTGCCGGTCGCGCTGCTGATCCTGCTCTGGAAACTCACACCGCTCTCCGGCCTCATGACGCCCGAGGCAATGCGGGGCGCCCTGACGGCGGGCGGCTCCTGGGGGCCGGCGGTCTCGGTGGGGCTCTTCCTGCTGCTGGGCTTCGTGGCCTTCCCGGTGAATGTGCTGATCCTCGGCACCGCGGCGGCCTTCGGCACCTGGCCCGGCCTGGCCTATGCGGCGGTCGGGGCGATGGTTTCGGCCGCGGCTACCTATTGGGCCGGGCGGAAGCTGGGGCCGAACATGCTGCGGCGTGCGCTGGGGCCGCGCATCAATCGGGTCAGCCAGTCGGTGAACCGGAACGGCATCCTGGCGGTGACAACCATCCGCCTGCTGCCGGTGGCGCCCTTCACGCTGGTGAACCTGGTGGCGGGAGCCATGCGCATCCGCTTCCTGGACTACATGGTGGGCACTGCGCTCGGCCTGTTGCCGGGAATCGCGCTGCTCTCCGTGGTGGGCGAGAGCCTGTCACGCATCCTGGAGCATCCGACGCCCCGCAACATTGGCCTGCTCATCCTGGTGCTGGGCGCCTGGGCCGGGATCACCTGGGGCCTGCAGAAGCTGTTCAAGCGCCTTCGCCACGAGTGAGCCGTGATGCATGGCTGAGGCTTTCCTGTTCCGGGTCATGACCTGGAACATTCACGGTGCCGTCTGCCCTTCTGGGCGCCACGACCTGCAGCGGGCCATCGACCTGATCCGCCGCCATGATCCCGATGTGGTGGCAATCCAGGAGGTGGAGGGCCGTAACCGACCGGAGAGCCTGCCCTTCACCACGCTCCGGGACTCGCTGGGCGGCCATGCGGTGGAGGCGCCGACGATGCGCGCGGCCGATGGCTGCTACGGCCACATGATCATCAGCCGCTGGAAGCTGGAAGAGGGCACGCTGCACGACATCTCCGTGCCCGGGCGGGAACCGCGCACCGCCATCACCGCGCGGATCACGACGCCGGCCGGACCGGTCAGGCTGCTGGCGGCGCATCTCGGCCTGGGTTGGGGGGAGCGGCGCATCCAGGCGGCGAAGATCGCCGCCCTGGCCCGCGCCACCACGGAACCGCTGCTCGCCATGGGCGACTTCAATGATTGGGAGCCGCATGGGCCGGTGGACCGGGCGTTCCTGGGCATCCTGCCCTCCCGCACCCGGGCGCGTACCTTTCCGGTGCGGCGCCCGCTTTTCGCGCTGGACCGTATCTATGCCCGGCCCCGTGCCGCGCTGTGCCGGAGTTGGACGGACAAGGCGGCACGCGAGGCCTCGGACCATCTGCCACTGATCGCGGAGATCGAGGTGCTGCCGGAAGGCGAGGCGCGGACCACGCGAATGGTGGTGGACTGAGTCCGCCCGGATGCGTGAACCAGCTTCCGGGCGGGACCAGGGACCGACAGCAGCGCTCAGAAGCGGAACGAAACGCTGAAGGAGCCGAAGGACTGCAGGCCGCGCTGGCCGTAGAACTCTTCGCTCCGCAGGACATGCGTGTAGGCGAAACGCATGCCGCGCCACATCACCGCCGCACCGGCTTGCACATCGCCCACGAAGATCCGCTTGTCCACGCGCGGGCTGTCGCGCCAGGTGTTGCCGTCGAGGAAGATGTCCCGCGCGATGGCACGCCCCTCCACGCCCGCGAAGACATACCACCCAAAATCCTGGCGCGGCTGGAAGAAGCCGGAACCCGCCAGGGCCGGACGGATTCGCACCGGCCCCCAATCCGCATCCAGCCCATCGCCGATTCGCAGCAGGCCGCCACCGGCGACATAAGTTTGTACATTGCCCAGCGCGCCCGAAAGCACCGGGATCACCTCCGCCTGAAGCGAACCAACAGGGCTCAGCGGAAGACGCCAGCGGCGCTCCAGCAGAAGCGTCGCCGCCGGTTCATCCTTGAGCTGGCGCTCCCAGCCCTCGGCGTTCTTGATGTTCAGGAGGTCGTGATAGTTGTTCTGCACGAACTCGCCGAGGGCCGAGGGCCCGACGACGCCAAGCTGCACTTCCGCCAGGGTTTGCGTGCGCTCCGTCGTTCTCACCAGGCTGGCGGCACCGTAGAGATAGCCCGCATAGGGACGGTCATTCGGGTCGGGGTTGCGCCGCTGGGTGTCCTGCGGCGTGTAGATGTTCTGGCCGAATGACAGTCCCCAACGGACCTGTCCCGGCCCGAGCGCGAAGTCGAGGTTGCGGTCCAGCGCCGCGAGCGGCCAGGGCAAATCCTCCGAAGGCGAGCGCCAGGTCAGCAGGACGCCGTTGGTGTAGTAGCGGTCCGATCCCCCGAACATGTCGTTCTCCACCGTCAGGCTGAGGGTGCCGCGCCAGTCCGGCGGCTCCTGCGCGATGGCGGGCGAAGCGAGAAGGGCGAAGGCGAACAGGGGCGCGATCAGGCGGCGCATCGATATCCTTTCAAAGCCGTGTCATCCGAAACCGGAGCAGGCGTGGGCAGGCAGGCGGGGCAGCACCTGCCGGGCTGCCCGCGGCTCCTGAGACAACTCGGCCAGGGGCGGCGAAGCACTTCCGCGCTGCATGCCCCAGCGCGAGTCACGAGCGCGTGATTCACGCCCGTGGCGTTGAGCGAAGCGAAACGTGCTTCAGGCAAGACGCCCCGCCGGGCAGCCTTCTCCTCGCTGGCGAAGCCGCGCCCTATGCAGTCTCCGCTTCCCACCCGATGGCGCGGCGCAGGAAGGCGGCGCCGAGAGCGGCGAAATTCGCGATCTCCGCATTGTCCTTGCCGTAGCCATGGCCGCCCGCGGCGGGCTCATAGAACAAGGCGGAGTAGCCCAGGGCCTGCAGCTTGGCCGCCATCTTGCGGGCATGGCCCGGATGCACCCGGTCATCCCGGCGCGTGGTCGCGAGGAGGATGGGTGGGTAGCGCCGGCCGGGCTCGGCCAGATGGTAGGCCGAGATATGCTGGAGGAAGGCCCAGTCCTCCGGCTTGTCGGGATCACCGTATTCCGCGATCCAGCTCGCGCCCGCCAGCAGCTTGGAATAGCGGCGCATGTCGATCAGCGGGATCGTGCAGAACAACCCGCCGAAGCGCTCGGGGTAGCGGGTGAGCATGTTGGCGATCAGCAGGCCGCCATTCGAGCCGCCCTCGGCCGCGATGCGCTCAGGCTGGGTGACGCCGCGCCTTACTAAATCGGCCGCCACCGCCGCGAAGTCGTCATGGGAAAGCTGCTTGCGCTCGCGCCGCCCGGCCTCGTGCCAGCGAGTGCCGAACTCCCCGCCGCCGCGGATGTTCGCAACCACGGTGGTGCCACCCTTTTCCAGCCACAGCTTGCCCATCAGCCCCTGGTAATGAGGCAGGCGCGAGACGCGGAAGCCGCCATAGCCGGAGAGATGCACGGGCGCATCGCCGGTTTCCCCGACCGGTCCCGTCTGGACATAGGGGATGCGCTCTCCATCCACCGAGACGGCCTCGTGCCGGGTGACGACAAGGCCGTTCGCGTCGAAGATCGGGGAGGACCGGCGAAGCAGCGCGGGCGTGGCGAGTGCCGTATCGGTCAGCATCAGGCTGGCCGGCGTGATCGGATCCTCCACCTGGGCGAGAAGGGAGCCGTCGGATTCCTCAGCCTCGGAATCCAGGGGCCAGAGATGCGCCACGCCGGTCTGGGGCAGGTCCAGATGCGCGGCGATCCAGTCGCCCTTGCCCGGGGTGAGGATGGTGAAGTCCGGCCGCAGTTCATCAAGGACCGAGATCACCAGCCGGCCCTTGCACCAGAAGAAACCCTGGAGCGCACGGCGCTCGCCCGGCGTGAAAAGAGGCCGGAAGCGGCGGTCGCCATCCAGGAAGGCGTCCAGCCCAATGCCCAACAGGGTGTCGGGCGGATGGGTGGTTCCCTCAATCGTCCAGGGGCTCCGCGGCCGAACGGCGAGCCAGCCGCGCTGCCAACGATATTCCATGTCAGTGGGCAGCCCGATGCGCCGCTGCGGGCCGGTGCGGTCGCCGACATGCACCTCGGTATCGTAGAAGCCGATCTGGTCGACGAAGATCAGCCTCCCCGGCGCCTCGCGCTCCACGCTGCCCCAGGCGCCCATATGAGCCTCGTCGCATTCGAAGATCACGGAAGCCTGCGCGGGATCGGTGCCGCGGGACCAGAGCCGGACCGTGCGGGCATAGCCTGAGCGCGTGGCCATGCCCTGCCCGAAGGCGGAGGAGAGCAGCAGCGTGTCCTGGTCCAGCCAGTCCACGCCGCCCTTTGCCTCAGGCAGGACGAAGCCGCCCTCCACGAAGCGAAGCTGGCTCAGGTCGAATTCGCGCAGTACCACCGCATCCCCGCCACCGCGGGAGAGGCGCAGCATGGCGCGGTCATGCGTGCCGGGCAGGGTCGTGGCACCCTGCCAGACCCAGTCCTCCCCCTCCTCCCTCGCCAGCGTATCGAGGTCGAGCAGGGTGTTCCAGGCGGGCTCTGGGCCGCGATAGCTGTCGAGGGTGGTGCGCCGCCAGATGCCGCGCGGATGGGCCGCATCCTGCCAGTAATTATAGACCCAGGCGCCGCGCCGGGTGATGTGGGGCAGCTTGTCCGGCCGGTCCAGCGCCGCGCGCACCGCGTCCCGGTCGGCCGCGAAGCGCGCATCGGCGAGGCGCCCCAGCGTGACCGCGTTCTGTTCCGCAACCCAGGCCAGGGCCCTCTCCCCCTCCACCTCTTCCAGCCAGAGCCAGGGATCGTCGTCGGGGGCGGCCAGGCTGGGACGGGAATCGAGGGAGGTGCTCATGCTCCCTCATATAGGCGCCGCTCCCGTGGTGGCAGGTAGAACCGTCCTTCGGCCAGCAGGCCCCCTGAACCAATGCAACCCGTAACCCTCGCCCGCCTTCCTCGTTGAGACCGCGCAATGCCGAGGACACTTTCATGCCCCTACCCCGCCTGAAACCCGTCTCGGAGCAGGTGATCGTCATCACCGGCGCGACCTCCGGTATTGGCCTCGCCACCGCGCGAATGGCCGCCGAGAAGGGGGCCGCGGTGGTCCTGGTCGCCCGCAACGAGGATGCGCTGAACGCCCTGGCGGCTGAGATCCGCGGCAAGGGCGGCCGCGCCGAGCCGGTGGTCGCCGATGTCGCGGATATGGCGCAGGTCGAGAGGATCAGCGAGGTCGCGATCCAGACCTTCGGTGGCTTCGATTCCTGGTGCAACAACGCCGCCGCGGCCATGTATGGCGAGTTGGAGGGCACACCGCTGGAGGACCAGCGGCGGCTCTTCGACGTGAACTACTGGGGTGTTGTGCACGGCACGCTGGTTGCCGCCCGCCACCTGAAGGGCAAGGGCGGCGCGATCATCAATACGGGCAGCGTGCTGTCGGATCGTGCCATCGCGCTGCAGGGCCCCTATTCCGCCGCCAAATTCGCGGTAAAGGCCATTACCGACAGCTTCCGGATGGAGTTCGAGGCCGAGGGCTACCCGATCAGCCTCACGCTGATCCGCCCCGCCGCGATCGATACACCCTATCCCGAGCATGCCCGCAACCTGTTGGGTACGCCGGGTCTCAGGCTTCCACCGCCGAACTACCACCCTCGCGTGGTGGCGCGCGCGATCCTCTACGCCTGCGAAACGCGGGTGCGCGACCTGGTGGTAGGCGGCGGCGGCTGGGCGATCTCTGCCATAGGGCGTTACGCCCCCCGGCTGACGGACCTGATCATGGAAAAGATCGCCCGTCCCCTTCAGACGACGAACGAGCCCCCGCCGCCCGGGCGCAATGACAATCTTTACGAGCCGAGGGAAGACATGTCGGAAACCTCAAACCTCTCCGGCCCGCCGCCGCGCAAGACCTCCTTCCTGCTGGAGGCGCAGATGAACCCGCTGGGGCCGGCCGGGCTGATGGTTGGTGCCGCGGCGCTGCTCGCGGGCGCGGCCTTTGGCATGTACACGATGCGCCGCCCCAAGCCCGTGCAGGAGAAGCTGGCGGATCGCGCCTGGCGGATCGGCCAGAGCGTGGCGCGCGATGCCGGCCATGGCATCGGCTCGCTGGGCCACGAGGCCAGTCGCATCGCTCATCGCGCGCTGGATTATGCCGAGCGCGCCGAGCGCCAGGCACGCCCGCATCTGAAGCGCGCCCGTAAACAGGCTGACCGCTTCGCCGATCGCGCGAGCCGCTACGCCTCCTCCTACTATGACGACGCGCGCGAGCGCGGATCGGATCTTTATGAGGGCGCGCGCCACCGTGGCCGCTCCTTCTACCGCGATGCGCGCAAGCAGGGCTCGGATGCCTATGATGATGCGCATGATCGGGGCTGGAACCTGTTCAAGCGGGCGCGCTCGGAAGGCGAGGACGCGTATGAGGATGCGCGTGATCGTGGCTGGAACCTGTTCAAGCGGGCACGCTCCGAGGGCGCGGACGCGTATGAGGATGCGCGTGATCGTGGCTGGAGCCTGTTTGGCCGCGCGCGCGACCGGGGCGAGGATTACTATGACGATGCACGCGACCGCGGTTGGCACCTGTTCGGCCGGGCACGTCATCGTGGCGAGGAGTATTACGATACGGCGCGCAAGCGCGGTTCGGAGGCGTATGACGATACGCGCGACCGCGGCTGGCACCTGTTCGGCCGTGCGCGGGAAGAAGTGGACAGGCGCACCCGGGAGGCCTCCCGGCAGGGCGACGGCCTGCTGGACCGCATCAACGCGGCGCTGAAGGCCCGGCTGTAAAAGGCAGCGCGCCGTTGCGAACGGCGCGCGCCAAACCCGAGCAAGAAGATAAGGGGGTCAGGGAGAATTCCTTCTCCCTGGCCGCTTTTACTTCTGCTCCTGTGCCTCGAGATGCGCCTTGAAGAAGGAGGTCGGCGTCACGAAGCGGTTCTCCATGTTCTGCAGCAGGCCCAGCTCGGCCACTTTAGCGAGATAGGCCTGGAAGCCCGGATCGGCAGCCATGGCGGCGCGGCGCTGCTCGCGGTCGGCCTGGCTGTCATAGGCCCAGAGGTGGACAACGCGGTTCAGCGGCCCCTCAACCGTCGTGTACCAGCCGAGGCAGCGGCCGAGATACTTCTTCTGAATCTCCCAGGCAATGGTCTCGTAGATCTTCACGAACTCGGCCATCCGGTTGGGCTGGCAGGTGTAGATCCGCATATCCACGATCATCGCCGTCTCCTTGGTTCCGCGTCCCAGGCCCGGTTGAGGCAGGTTCTCCGGCCAAGGCAGCGCGGGACCGTTACTGGGGCAACAGAATTGGTCTTATCCGCCACGGATGCTGCCCGTGAAGGGGGCATGCCCGAGGCCCTGGGAGGTGGCGCGTGGCAGACCCGGAACAGCGATCCGGGAAAACAGGCGGAAGCCTGGGGAAATCCTGATCCCGGCCTTTCCTTTCGTCGGGCTCAGGCCAAGCTCAGGCGGGCATGATGTCGCGCGAATGGCTAAGACGATCGGAGGCGGGGCGCGCACGGCCCCAAGCAGGGCGATGCGGACCGCCATTTCGGGCGGCGTTGAGCGCGGGCATGGCCGCCCATGCCCTTCTGACCATTCTCGCCGGCGTGGCGGTGGCGCGTGAGCCTGCCTTGCCCCCGTCGGTTCTCCCCGGCCTTGGAACCAGCGATCCGCGGCGCATTGTGGATAGCGACGCCTTGCCCTGGTCCGCCCTGGGGCGTGTGCAGACCGAACTCGGCAGCCGCTGCACGGGCACGCTGATCGGGCCGCGAACCGTGCTGACGGCGGCGCATTGCCTCGTCGCGCCACGCTCCGGACGGTTGGTACAGCCGGGTTCTACGCATTTCCTCCTGGGCTATCGGCAAGGGGTCTGGAAGGCGCAGGCGCGGGCAACCGCTTTCCTGGTCGGGCCGGGCTTCGACGCGCGGACACGATCACCGGCGGGCGCAGACTGGGCCCTTCTGACTCTCGCTTCCCCGATCGACGCAGCCGGAACGGCGCTCCCGCTCCTGCGCGGCGTGCCGGCGCCCGCCATGCCGCTCCTGCTCGGCGGTTATCAGCAGGATCGTCCCGAGCTGCTGATGGCGGATGACGATTGCCGCAGCCTCGGCCTGGTGAAGGATGAGGAGCATGTGATGCTCCGTCACGACTGCGCCGCCACGCGCGGCGCGAGCGGGGGCCCATTGCTGACCCGGGGGCCCGATGGAGGCTGGGCTGTGGCCGGTGTTGCCGTAGCGGCCGCGCGGCAGCAGGCATTGGGCCTGGCCGTTCCGAGCATGGTCTTGCAGCGCGCGCGGGAGCAGCAAAGGGAATAGCGTTGGCACCGGGCCTATGAGGCGGCCCCTGCGTACCACATCAGGTCAAGTGAGCGCTTCTCGCCCATGAGGCGCGGCCAGATCCTGGATAGGCCCAAGAGGAACAATGCCCGTCGGGTTGATGTTCAGGTGGCTCTCGTAATAGTGGCGCTTGATGTGCTCGAAATTGCAGGTTTCACCGAAGCCGGCGGACTGGAACAGGTCACGCAGATAAGGAAACAGCGCGGGATAGTCCGCGATCCGGCGCAGGTTGCATTTGAAGTGACCCTGATAGACCGCGTCAAAGCGCACCAGCGTCGTGAAGAGGCGGATATCAGCCTCGGTCAGCCGGCGGCCGAGCAAGTAGCGCTGCGATGACAGCCGCTGGTCGAGGCTGCCCAGCATGCCGAAGAGCGGACGCACCGCATCCTCATAGGCCTGCTGCTTCGTGGCGAATCCGGCCTTGTACACGCCGTTGTTCACCGTGTCGTAGATGCTGGCATTGATCGCATCGATCTCCGGCCGCAGCTCCTCCGGATAATGGTCGCCGGGGCTGGCGCCCACGCCATCGAAGGCGCGGTCCAGCATGCGGATGATCTCAGCGGACTCGTTGTTCACGATCGTTCCGCGCTGCTTGTCCCACAGCACGGGCACTGTGACGCGGCCAGTGTAATGCGGGTCCGCCGCCGTGTAGACCTGGTGCAGGAGGCGGGCGCCAGTCACCGTGTCCGGCAGCACGCCGGGGCCATCCTCGAAGGTCCAGCCTTCCGGTCCCATGTGCCAGTGCACGACTGAAAGGCTGATTGCATCTTCCAGTCCCTTGCGCGCGCGCATGATAAGCGCGCGATGCGCCCAGGGGCAGGCCAGGGAGACATAGAGGTGATAGCGGCCGGGCTCCGCTGGAAAGCCTCCCTCACCCGTCGGGCCGGGAGCGCCGTCGGGCGTGATCCAGTTCCGGAAGGCGCTCTCCTTGCGGACGAAGCGGCCATCAGTCGCCTTGGTGTCGTACCATTGGTCCTGCCATTGGCCGTTGACGAGCAGTCCCATCTTGCTCTCCGCGATGCCTGCGTTGAACGCCGCTGTATAGCGCGCGTTCCCGTCTCAGCCTGCCCGGTAGGCGGAGAGAATGGCCTGGCCTTCGGTCCCGGCGCGCTGGGCCCAAGCCGCCACCACGGGCGCCGCCGCGGCGGTAAGGGCCCTGCGGAGCGCGACACCGCTGGCCAGGGCCACGCCATTGTTGCGCATCCGGTCCTCATTCTCCAACGAACGCGTGACAATGGCGTGGAACTGCCGCGCCTCGGTTTCGCGGCCCGCCTCGGCGACTGCCTCCTGCACCGCCTTGGGCAGTGATCTGAGGGAGGCGGTGTTGCAGAAGGCCAAGCTGAGCGGCGAGGCATAATCAAGCGCGGTGAAGTTCGGCAGGATTTCCCAAAGCCTCGCCCCCGCCCCACCATCGCCGGAGGAGAGGACGGCATCCATCTCGCCGCTTCGCAGCCGCGGCAGCGCATCAGCGAAGGAAATCTGCACGGGCGCGGCGCCGGCATTGCGCATCACGGCAGTGCTGGCGGCATCATAGGTCCGCACCTTCAACCCGCGCAGAGCCTCGGGCTCCCGGACGGGATTGCGGGACCAGAGGCCGGTGGCGGGCCAGGGTGTTGAGTAAAGAAGAGTGACGCCGCGCGATTCGAGCGCCGCTGAATAAGCAGGGCGGGCCACCCGGAGCAGACGGGCCGTATCCTTGCCCGAGGCCGTGAGAAAAGGCAGGGCGGAGAGTTGGAAGATCGCGGCCTCTCCAGCCAGGGCGCCGGTGAAGGCATCCGCGGCCTCCACGCGGCCGTCCGAGGCGGCGCGGATCATCGCGGCGGAGCGCAGGCCGTCGGGCGCGTCGAAAACGGGGCGGACATTCAGGGCGCCGGCGCTGAGCCGGGTCGCGGCCTCGGCAAAATGGGCGATCCCCTCTCCGGGCATCGCGGTGGCGGGATATTCGGTGACGATCCGCCATTCCGGCCCGACCGCGAAGGCGTGGCGGGTCAGCAGGCCGGAGGGTAGAACAGCGGACAGGGCGCGGCGTGTTGGCATTGCAGGTGTCTCCAACCGGCGGACACCCGCAGTATCCGGCCAGCTTGGGCCCTGCCGCAATATTTGGCCTGTCCGGGGCATGGCGGTCCGCCCGCCATGCCCCATGGTCTCAGGCCGCCTTGGCGCCGGTGAGCACGCCGCGGCGGAGCTGGTCCTCCTCGATCGATTCGAAGAGGGCGCGGAAATTGCCCTCGCCGAAGCCGTCATCACCTTTGCGCTCAATGAACTCGAAGAAGACGGGGCCAATGACATTGGCCGAGAAGATCTGGAGCAGGAGCCGCGCCTTGCGGTCCTCCACCACGCCCTCGCCATCGATAAGCAGGCCGTTCTTCTTGAGGCGGGCGACATCCTCGCCGTGGCCGGGCAGGCGCGCATCGACCTTGCCGTAATAGGTATCGGGCGGGGCGGGCATGAAGTTCAGCCCGGCCTCACGCAGGCCTTCGATCGTGCCGTAGATGTCGTCGCAACCGCAGGCGATGTGCTGGATGCCCTCGCCCTTGTACTCGCGCAGGTATTCCTCGATCTGGCTCTCGTCATCCGCGCTCTCGTTCAGTGGGATGCGGATACGGCCGTCCGGGCTGGTCAGGGCGCGGGAGAAGAGGCCCGTATACTCGCCCTTGATGTCGAAGTAGCGGATCTGCCGGAAGTTGAAGATCTTATTGTAGAACTCGTACCAGACATCCATCCGGCCGCGGTGCACATTGTGGGTCAGGTGGTCGATGTAATAGAGGCCCGCGCCCACCGGCCAGGGCTCGCGCTCGCCCAGCCATTCGAACTCGGTGTCATAGGCCGACCGACCCTCGCCATACTGGTCGATGAAGTAGAGCAGGCTTCCGCCGATGCCCTTAATGGCCGGCAGGTCCATGGTCTTGCCCCCGGTGGCCGGCTCCGCGCCATTCCTCACCGCATGGTCAAAGGCGTGCTGCGCGTCCACGACGCGGAAGGCCATGGAGGGCACGCAGGGACCATGGGCGGCCGCGAATTCCATGGCGTGGGAGCTGGGCTCCTCGGTCAGGAGATAGTTGATGTCGCCCTGGCGATAGAGGGTGCTCTTTTTCCGGCGGTGCTTCGCGACGGCCTTGAAGCCCATCTGCCGGAAAAGAGCGTGAAGCTTCTCGGGCTCCGGGCTGGCATATTCGACGAAGCCGAAGCCGTCCGTGCCGGCGGGGTTATCATCGCTGATCACCGCGCGCGGGGCATCGTGGGGGAAGGGGCCCATAGAAGTCTCCTCGATCCGTTGTCCTCCCGACGAGTCTAGGCCTCCTGCCCCGCAAGGAGCGTGCAAAGCACTTCCCAAAAGCCGGTTGGACGCACGAGATGCGCGTGGCAATCTCTTTTCATGCACGAAAGCGTCACTCTGGACAGTATCGACCTCCGCCTGCTCGCCGCATTGCAGGAGGACGGGCGGCTCACCAATCAGCAGGCGGGGGAGCGGGTGGGGCTTTCCCCTTCCCAATGCTCCCGCCGGAGGGCGGCGCTGGAGGCGTCCGGGCTGATCCGGGGATACCATGCGGAGCTGGCGGCAGAGCCGCTGGGGTTGCGGCTGCTGGTTTTCGTGCAGGTCACCCTGGCCACCCACAGCCGTGACAATGCCCAGCGCTTCCGGGAACTGGTTGCCCGGATCGACGAGGTGCAGGAGGCCTATGCCATGACGGGAGATGCCGACTACCTGCTCAAGGCGGTGGTGCCGGACCTGAAGGACCTTTCGGCCCTCGTGAATGACGTTCTGCTGCCGCATGAGAGCGTGGCCCGCGTGCGCTCCTCCATCGTGCTGGAACGGCTGAAGGAATCGAAGCGCCTGCCGCTGCGGGCGGCACAGCGCGGACTGAGCGGCTAGACATCAACCCGGTCGCAACCGCCTGTCTGTCATTGATCCTTCACATCAGCGTCACGCGACGGTCAGCGGTCCGGCCTATGCCGCGCTCCCATGCTGATCATCGAAGGCTTGACCCGTCGCTACGGCGACCGCATCGCGGTGGACGATGTCTGCCTGGAGGTGCCGCGCGGCAGCTTCGTGGGCGTCATCGGCCGTTCCGGCGCGGGCAAATCCACCCTGCTGCGCATGGTGAACCGCCTGGCCGATCCGAGTGCCGGCCGGATCCTGTGGGATGGCCGGGACGTGACGGCGCTGCGGGGCCGTGGCCTCCGGGACTGGCGCGCACGTTGCGCCATGGTGTTCCAGCAGTTCAACCTGTCGGGCCGCCTGGATGTGCTGACCAATGTGCTGGTCGGGCGGCTGAACCACCTGCCGACGCATCGCGCCCTGCTCCGGCTCTGGCCCGAGGAGGATCGGGCGATGGCGCTTACGGCGCTGGAGCGCTTCGATATCGCCGATCTGGCGGCGCAGCGGGCCGAGCACCTTTCCGGCGGGCAGCAGCAGCGCGTGGCAATCGCCCGCGCCCTGGTCCAGGAGCCCGACATCATCCTGGCGGATGAGCCGATCGCCTCGCTGGACCCCCGCAACACGCGGGTGGTCATGGACGCGCTGGCGCGGATCAACCGCGACTTCGGGATCACCGTGCTGTGCAACCTGCACGCGCTCGACATCGCGCGCGCCTATTGCGACCGGCTGGTCGGCCTTTCCGCGGGCCGTCTGGTCTTCGACGGGCCGCCGGACGCGCTGGACGAGGACGCGGCGCGCAAGCTCTACGGGCTGGAGGCGGATGAGGTGCTGGACGCGGCGCCCGCTGCCCGTCCGGCGGCTCCTTCCGCCAGCCCCTTCGTCATCAGCGCCTGAAGGCCGGACGCTCCCTCCGGTCCGCTGAATTTTGAAAGAGGTTCCCATGCTTCTGCAACGCCGCATCCTGCTCGGCGCCACGGCGGCCGGCCTGGCCATGCCGGGCGTGCTCCGTGCCCAGACCCAGTCCTGGACCCGCCAGTATCCCGAGCTGATCTTCGCCATCATTCCGGCCGAGAACGCCTCGGGCGTTACCGAGCGCTATGGCCCCTTCATCGAATACCTGTCCCGCCGGCTGGGCACGAAGGTTACGCTGCGCATCGCCAATGACTATGCGGCCGTCATCGAGGGCCAGCGCGCGGGCAACATCCACATCGCCTCCTACGGCCCCTCCTCCTTCGCGCGTGCGCTGATGACGGGCTCGCAGATCACGGCCTTCGCCATCGAGACGAACCTGGACGGCAGCAAGGGCTACCACTCCGTCTTCTATGTGAAGGCGAATAGCCCCTATCAGAAGGTTGAGGATCTGAAGGGCAAGAATCTGGGCCTGGTGGATCCCAACTCCACCTCCGGCAACAACGTACCGCGTTTCGCCCTGAACAAGATGGGCATCAAGCCGGAAGAGTTCTTCAACCGCGTCGTCTACACCGGCAGCCATGAGAATGCGGTGATCGCCCTCAACCAGGGCACCGTCGACATGTGCGCCAACTGGTGGAATGACGAGCAGGAGAGCAATCTTCTGCGCATGGACCGCAAGGGCATGGTCAAGGCCTCGGACTTCCGTATCGTCTTCAAGTCCGACCAGATCGTGAATTCGCCCATGGCCTATCTGAACGCGCTGCCGGATGACCTGAAGGCCGCGATCCGCTCCGCGGTGCTGGAAGTGGCCACCGCCGACAAGAAAGCCTTCGACGCGATCTATGAGGGCAAGCAGGGTCCGCTGGTCGCCGTGGACAACAGCGCCTACGAGCCGATCATCCAGTTGAACCGCTTCGTGGACGGGCTCCGCCGCCGCGGCTGAGGCTAACCCGTCACGTTGGAACGCCGCTCCGGCCCCCTCGCTGGAGCGGCGTCTCCGTTTTCAGGAGCCTATCTCTTGGCCACCGCCCTCACCCGTCTGCCGGATGACCGGCTTTCCGAGCTGCTGGATGGCTACCGCGCCGCCGGGCGCGGTTCGCGCCGGCGTGCGCTGATCCTGGCTATTACCATCGCCGCCCTGGCCCTTCTCGCCGGCCATGTGGCCGAAGTGGACCTGCCGCGCCTGTGGCAGCATATCGGGACCTTCTTCGGCTATTTCGATCGCATCACCACGCTGGAAACCGGCACCGGCCGAGTCTGGACCGATCCGGCCGAGTGGTTCTGGGGCTGGCGCAAATGGGGGCTTCTGCTCGCTGACACGCTGCTGATCGCCTATGTCGGCACGGCGCTCGGCGCGCTTGGCGGCTTCCTGCTCTCCTTCTGTGCCGCGGCCAATCTCGTGCGGAACCGCTGGTGGCGGGGCGCCGCGCGGCGCGTCCTGGAATTCTGCCGGACAGTGCCGGACATCGTCTTCGCGCTGATCTTCGTCATCGCCTTCGGCCTGGGCCCGGTGCCGGGCGTGCTGGCGATCGCGATCCACAGCATGGGGGCGCTCGGCAAACTCTTCTCCGAGGTGGTGGAGAATATTGACATGAGGCCGGTGGAGGGCGCGGTGGCCTCCGGTGCCTCCTGGCCGGGCATGGTGCGGTTCGCGGCACTGCCTCAGGTGCTGCCGAATTTCGTCAGCTACGCGCTGCTGCGCTTCGAGGTGAATGTGCGCCAAGCCTCCGTGCTCGGCTTTGTGGGCGCCGGCGGCATCGGGCAGGACCTGATCGAGGCGATCCGAAAGTTCTACTACAATGATATCGCGGCTCTTCTCCTGCTCGTCATCTTCACCGTCATGCTGATCGATCTGGGGACGGAGCGCCTGCGCCACCGGCTGATCGGCGCGCTGGAGTCCCGCGCATGAGCCGCCCCGTTACCCTGCGCGGCGCCGCCATGGCCGAAATGGCCGGAATCACTGCCCGCCATCCGCATGCCTTCCGCGCCCTGCCACCCGAGCGGCTCCGGGCGATCATGCTGTCCCTGGGTGCGACGGCGCTGCTGGTTTTCGGCTTCTGGCGCCTTGGCTTCGAGCCGATTCGGCTGATCGATGGCTTCGGGCAGCTCATCAATTTCCTCGGCCTGATGCTGCCGCCCGATCCCGGCACCTGGTCCCGCACCCTGCTCATCCTGCGCGGCCTGGCGGAGACCTTGGCTATCGCCTTCCTCGGCACGCTCTGCGCCGCCATTCTCGCATTTCCGCTCGGCTTCCTCGCCGCGCGCAACACCTCCATCAACCGCGTCGTCCATTTCTTCTCTCGCCGCCTGCTGGACGGGGTGCGCGGGATCGACGCGCTGATCTGGGCGTTGATCTGGGTGAGCGTCGTTGGGCTAGGCCCCTTCGCCGGGGTGCTGGCGATCCTGACCAGCGATGTCGGCACCTTCGGCAAGCTCTTCTCCGAGGCGATCGAGGCAGCGGACCGCAAGCCAGTGGAGGGCATCGCTGCCTCGGGCGGTGGAAAGCTCGCCGGGATCCGCTTCGGCGTGCTGCCCGCCGTGCTGCCGGTGATGGCGGGCCATCTGCTCTACATGTTCGAGTCCAACACACGCTCCTCCACCATCATCGGCATCGTCGGGGCCGGTGGGATCGGGCTGATGCTGTCGGAGATGATCCGAACTCTTGAATGGAATGTCGTCTCCTTCATCGTGCTGCTGATCCTGGTGACAGTGGCCGTGATTGACACGATCTCGGGGCGGCTGCGCGCGGCACTGGCCGGGTCGCGGGGACGCTGACGCAACCGACAGCAATCTCCGGCGGCCGGGTTGGGCCGCCGGACTTGCCGATTCAAGGTTCATGCGCCCATAACCCCGGGAAAATTCGGGGAAACGCAACATGAACACCTGCTCACGAAGGGCGGTTTTCGCGGTAGCGGCGGGCGCGGTGCCGGTTATGGCGCGGGCGCAAGGCACGGCATCGGAGAACTCCTGGCCTTCGGGGCCCATCCGCGTCACCGTCCCCTTCGCGCCCGGCGGCTCCACGGATGCGGTGGCGCGCCTGGCCGCACCCGGGCTGCAGAAGGCCCTCAACACAAGCATCATCGTAGAGAATCGCGGTGGTGCCGCGGGCAGCATCGGCACCGATGCGGTGGCGAAGGCACGGCCGGACGGCCAGACCTGGCTGCTGACCTTCGACAGCCATGCGGTGCTGCCGGCCCTGGTGCCGCGCCTGCCCTTCGACCTGACGCATGACCTTGATCCCGTGACGCTGATCGGCGGCGCGCCCTATGTTCTCGCCTGCAAGCCGGACAAGCCGTTCAAGGATCTCGCAGGCGTCGTCGCCGCGGCGAAGGCGCAACCGGGTGGCGTGACCTTCGCCACGCCAGGGAACGGAACAATCGGCCATCTCGTCATGACCCTTCTGGGCAACCGCGCCGGCGTGCAGCTTCAGCATCTTCCTTATCGCGGCGGCGGCCCGGCGGTGAATGATGCGGTGGCGGGGCATGTCGATATGGTGGCCGGCAGCGCCGCGCTGCTCGCGCCCCAGGTCGCGGGCGGCACGCTGCGCCCGATCGTGCAATTCGGCCCCCAACGGCTTCCGGCGCTGTCCCGGGTGCCGACGGCCGAGGAGTCCGGCTATCCCGGTCTTCAGGCCGAGGCATGGTGGGGCGTCTTCGCCCCTGCCCGGACTCCCGCCCCGATCGTGGCGCGCTTCCATGAGGCCCTGGTGGCGGCATTCCGCGAAGAGCAGATCGCGAAGCAGATCACGGAGGGGCAGCAGGCCCGGCTCGTGCTCGCGGGACCGCAGGAACTCGGACGCTTCTTGAATGCCCAGGTCGAAACCTGGGGCAAGGTGGTCCGTGACAACAACATCAAGGCCGATTGATCCCATGACCGCCTCTCGCTTCCAGCGCCTGCCGGCCTCCGTGGTGGCCAAGTTCGCGGCGCTTCCGACCTCCTCCATCTCCGACGCGCTCGACCGGCTGGGGCTTCCCGGATCCGTGGACGGGTTGCGGCCGATGTCGCCCGGCGCCCGGATCGCCGGGCAGGCGGTGACGCTGCGCTACCTTCCCGTGGGCACGGGCGGCGGCACGGTGGGCGACTTCCTGCATCTGGCCGAGGCCGGCAACATCATCGCCATCGACAACCGCGGCCGGCTGGACTGCACGGTGTGGGGCAACATCCTGACCGAAGCGGCGAAAGCCCAGGGCCTGGCCGGCACGGTGATCGATGGCGTGAACCGCGATGTCGGCGAAAGCCGGGCCTTCGGCTATCCGATCTGGTCCCGCGCGGCGCATGCCCGCACCGGCAAGGACCGCGTGGCGCTGGAGGCGACGATGGTACCCATCGTGCTCGGCACTGTCCGTATTGATCCGGGTGACCTCATCTGCGCCGATGACAGCTGCGTTGTCGCCGTGCCCCTCGCGAAAGCTGAGGCGGTGCTGGAAGTCGCGCGGGCGATTGAGGAGAAAGAGGACGCGATCCTGGCGGATATCCGCGCGGGCGTGGACCTCGCCGAGGCTCGCCGCCGGCACGGCTACTACACCCTCCAGACCCGCGAGAAGTGATCCTGATGCGTATCGCCGTTCTCGACGACTATGCCGATGCCTTCCGGGCGGCGCCCGCCTTCACGCGGCTGGCAGGGCACGAGGTGGTGGTGTTCCGGGACACCGAGAGGAACCCAGACGCCCTCGTCGCGCGGCTCCAGGACATGGACGCGATCGTGCTGACGCAGCAGCGCAGCCCCATGCCGGCCGCGGTGATCGAGCAGTTGCCCCGGTTGCGCTTCATCAGCCAGACCGGGCGCAACACCGGCCATGTCGCGATCGATGCCTGCTCCCGAAAGGGAGTGCTCGTCTCCGCCGGTGGTGCGGGGGGGCCGGAGGCGACGTCAGAGCTCACCTGGGGGCTGATCCTGGCCGCGCTGCGCCACATCCCGCAGGAGGTGCAGCGCCTGCGCGAGGGCCAGTGGCAGGGCTCGGTGGGCATTGGCCTCAAGGGGAAGGTGCTCGGCATCTACGCCTATGGGCGGATCGGCTCGCTGGTCGCGCGGGTCGGGCGGGCCTTCGGGATGCGGGTGGTCTGCTGGGGCCGTGAGGGCAGCCAGGAACGGGCCCGGGCTGATGGCTACGAGGTGGCCGAGAGCCGGGAAGCCTTCTTCGCCGGGGCGGATGTGCTCAGCCTGCACATCGCACTGAACGACGCCACGCGCGGCATCGTCACGGCGGCGGACCTGGCGATGATGAAGCCGGGCGCGCTGCTGGTGAACACATCCCGCGCCCAGATCATCGAGTCCGGCGCGCTTGCCGCAGCGCTGCCGCAGGGACGCCCGGGCATGGCGGCGGTGGACGTGTTCGAGCAGGAACCGGTGCTGGGCGCGGCGGACCCGCTGATCGGACTGCCGAACGCCCTCTGCACCCCCCATCTCGGCTATGCCGAGCAGGGCGTGTTCGAGGCACTCTATGAGACAGCGGTGGACCAGCTTCTTGCCTTCGAGGCTGGCGCACCGATCAACCTCGTCAATCCCGAGGCGCTCCGGAAGTAGCCCGTCCGCCCTCCCAGGCGGTCCCAAGCACGGCCAGCACCCGCGTCACGCCCTCCGCGACGGTTCCGTCATTGATGACCGTCTCCACCGGCAGCCCGGGCGGAAGGGGTGCCTGGCGTGCGAGGCGGCGCGCCACGTCCTCCACCGTTTCCCGCCCGCGGGCGGCCAGGCGTGCGGCGCGCACCGGTATCGGGGCGGTGATTTCCAGGACCTGTAGCGGAAAGCGCGCGGCGGCATCGTGCAGGGCCTGGCGGGAGAGATTGGCCACGGCCACTTGGCTGGAGGAGAGAGCGGCCTCCAGGGGCTGACGCGGAATGCCGTAGAGCAAGTCATGCGCCTCCCACCAAAGGGCGAGGCTGCCCCTGGCCTGCATGGCGTGGAAGGCTTCCTCCGTGACGGCGACATGATCCTCTCCGCCAGCATCGGCGGGACGGGTGATGACGCGGCGCAGGAAGACGAAGCGAGGATCATTCGCCAGGGCCGCGCGCGCGGCATCCATCAGCGTGTCCTTGCCGGCGCCGGAGGGGCCGACAACCGCGACCAGACGACCCGTCACGCAGCCTCCCGCAACGGAGCCACTTCGACGACACGGTCGGCCACGCGGTCGCGCACCTCCAGGTCATGGAAGATACCGACCAGGGCAGCCCCGCGGGCCTTGGCTTCGGCGATGAGCGCGATCACCACTTCGCGGTTGGCCGCATCGAGGCTGGCGGTGGGCTCGTCCAGCAGCATCAGAGGAAAATCGGCCACGAAGCCGCGGGCCAGGTTCACGCGCTGCTGCTCGCCACCTGAGAAGGTCGCGGGCGGCAGGCTGTGCAGGCGGTCCGGAAGGTTCAGGCGGCGCAGCAGGGCCTGGGATCGGGCCAGCGCCATTTCCCGTGCAACGCCACGCGCCAGCAATGGGGCGGCGACCACCTCCAAAGCCGGCACGCGCGGGATGACCCGCAGGAACTGGCTGACATGGCCGATTGTGTCCCTCCGCAGCGCGTTGATCGCGCGCGGGGAGGCGGTGGCGAGGTCCGACACGCCGCCATCCGCGCGGCGGATCAGGATCGCGCCCGCATCCGCACCATAATTGCCCTGCAGCAGCCGCATCAGCGTGGACTTGCCCGCGCCCGAGGGACCGGAGAGCGCAACGCACTCCCCGGATGCCACCGTCAGGCCCGTGTCGCGCAGTACGGGGATCCGGACGCCACCTTGCAGATGCAGGGTGAAGCCCTTGGAAAGGCCTTCGGCCTTCAGCACCCAGTCATTCATGCAGCCAGCACCGAGGAAACAAGAAGTTGCGTGTAGGGATGACGCGGGTCGTCCAGCACGCGGTCGGTCAGCCCTTCCTCCACCACGCGGCCATGGCGCATGACGACGAGGCGGTGCGCGAGGAGGCGCGCGGCGGCGATGTCGTGCGTGACCAGCACGACAGCGATGCCGAGATCGCTGACAAGCCCACGGATCAGGTCCAGCAGCCGCGCCTGCACGGACACATCGAGGCCGCCGGTCGGCTCATCCATGAAGACGAGACGCGGACGGGTGACGAGGGTGCGCGCGATCTGGAGCCGCTGCCGCATGCCGCCGGAGAAGAGGCCGGGGCGGTCATCGATGCGGCTGGGGCTGATCTCCACCCGCTCCAGCCAGCGCGCGGCCTCGGCGCGGATATCGCCGTAATGGCGGGCGCCGACGGCCATCAGGCGTTCGCCGACATTTCCGCCGGCGGAGACGCCCATGCGCAGCCCGTCGCGTGCATCCTGGCGCACAAAGCCCCATTCGGTGCGGGCCAGGCGGCGCAGCGCCGGTTCACCCATACCATGCACGTCGAGCAGGGTGCCGGCCGCATCGCGATAAGCGACATTGCCGGCATCGGGCCGTGCCTCACCCGCCAGCGCGCGCAGCAAGGTGGACTTGCCGGAACCGGATTCACCGACGATCGCCAGCACTTCGCCCGGCCAGAGATCGATCGAGACCTCGTCCAGCGCCCGTACCGCCCCGAAGGAAAGCGATAGCCCGCGCGCCGAAAGAATGGGTTCGTCATCCGGCATCATGCTGCCTTCTCCGCCTGCCGGGTGCTGCAATAATCGGTGTCGGAGCAGACGAAGAGGCGGCCACCCCGGTCATCTGTGACCATTTCGTCCAGATAGGTGTCGCCCGCGCCGCAAAGGGCGCAATGGGCCTTCGCGCGAAGGGGCACGAAGGGATGGTCCTCGAAATCGAGGCTCCGCACATCCGTGTAAGGCGGCACCGCATAGAGGCGGCGTTCCCGGCCCGCACCGAAGAGCTGGAGCGCCGGGGACATGTGCATCTTCGGGTTGTCGAAGGACGGTATGGGCGAGGGCGACATCAGGTAGCGCCCGCCCACCATCACCGGATGATCGTAGGAAGAGCCGACGCGGCCATGGCGCGCAATGTCCTCATAGAGCTTCACCTGCATCAGACCGTAATCGGCGAGGGCGTGCAGACGGCGCGTCTCCGCGCGGCGCGGCTCCAGCTTGAAGAGCGGTTCGGGTTGCGGAACCTGATAGACCAACACCTGCCCTTCTTGCAGTGGCGTCTCGGGGATTCGGTGGCGGGTCTGGATAACGGTGGCTTCCACGGTGCGCTCCGTGGTGCGCAGGCCGGGCGCCACGCGGGCGAAGAAGCGGCGAATGGAAACAGCGTTGGTGGTATCGTCCGCGCCCTGGTCGATGACCTTCAGCGTGTCCTCCGGCCCGATGACGCTGGCCGTTACCTGGATGCCACCGGTGCCCCAGCCATAGGGCAACGGCATTTCGCGCGATCCGAAGGGCACCTGATGGCCGGGCACCGCCACGGCCTTCAGCAGGGCGCGGCGGATCATCCGCTTCGTACCCTCGTCCAGATAGGCGAAGTTGTAGCCGTCCGTGTTCATTCCGCGGCCTCCCGCATCGTCTCAGAGGCCATGGCGGCGCGCATGGCACGCACGGATTCCAGCTCACTCTGGAAATCCACGTAGTGCGGCAGCTTCAGATGCTCGAGGAAGCCGGTCGCCTCCACATTGTCGGAATGGGAGAGGACGAACTCCTCATCCTGCGCGGGAGCCGAAATCTCCTCGCCCAGTTCCTCCGCACGCAGAGCACGGTCCACAAGGGCCATGGACATCGCCCGCCGTTCCGTACGGCCGAGCACCAGACCATAGCCCCTGGTGAACTGCGGCGGCTCGGTGCGGGAACCATGGAATTGGTTCACCATCTGGCATTCGGTCACCGTGATGTCGCCGATCTCGATAGCGAAGCCGAGCTCCGGCGGAACGATCTCCACCGTTACCTCCCCTTGCCGCACCTCGCCGACAAAGGGGTGGTTGTTGCCGTAGCCGCGCTGGGTGGAATAGGCCATGGAGAGCAGGAAGCCCTCATCCGCCCGCGCCAGATTCTGCAGGCGCAGCGGCCTTACGGCGGGAAAGGTGATCGGGGTACGCGTTACGTCCCCCGGCTCGGCATCCGAGGGTTCCTCGGGCGCCATCAGGCCTTCCTGCGCCAGCATGGCCGTGACGCGGGCGCATTGGCTGTCCTCACCCGGATCGGCCTCCGGTGCGGGTGGCGGCGCATGTCCCTCGGCGGCCAGGGCGAAGTCCAGCAGGCGATGCGTATAGTCGAAGGTCGGGCCCAGAACCTGGCCGCCGGGCAGGTCCTTATAGGTGGCGGAGATGCGGCGGCGCAGGCGCATCGCACCCGTGTCCAGCGGCAGCGTGGCGCCGAAGCGCGGCAGCGTTGTGCGATAGGCACGCAGCAGGAAGATGGCCTCGATCAGGTCGCCCCGCGCCTGCTTGATGGCCAGTGCCGCGAGGCCGGGATCGTAGCAGGAGCCCTCGGCCATCACCCGGTCCACGGCCAGGGTGAGCTGCTCGCTGATCTGATCAGTGCCAATCTCCGGCACGGCGGGATCGCCGCGGCGCTCCTCCGCCAGCCAGGCATGGGCATTGGCGATGGCGGCCTCGCCGCCTTTCACCGCGACATACATGGGCTCAGCCCTCCTCGATCCGCAGGCTGCGCGGCAGGGCGGCAACTGCATCGCCCGCGCAAAGGATCACATCGACGCCGCGCGGAAAGCGCGCGGCATTGGCGACCCATTCGGCCAGGAAGCCATCCGGCATGCCGGTGACATGCAGATGGTGCGCATGTTCGATGCCGGGGCCTGTCAGGCGCCAGCCCGCACCCTCTTCCAACGCATCCACCTGAAGGATCAGCGTGGCGGAGGTCTGCGGGTCCTCATCCGTGCCCGCGCGCAGCGCGGCCAAACTGGGCGGGGCGCCAGCGGCCAGCACGAAATCGGCTTCGGCCGGGTTCGCCACCACCGGGCAGCCCGCATGGAAGCGCACCCATTCCGTCGCATCGGCCCCCGCATCCAGGAAGAGCGGCGTGCCGGAATCCGCCAGCGTCAGCAGCACGGCACCAGCGGCGGGGCAGAGCGGCGGGGGCGGAGCGGGTGGGCGCCGCAGGCGCTGGATGCGGCCGGGGCGGCTCATCGCCTCCAACACGGCGCGAAAGCTCGACTGCGCGTCCAGCACAGGATCCGCGAAACCAGGAAGAAGGCCGCTCATCGCATATTCGCCATTGTCATGAACCGCACGCGCGTGGCGGCGGCCTTGCGCGCCGTCTCGGCGCGAGCTTCGGCCTGGACGGCCGCAAGGGGTGACACCACGGCCTGCATCAGCGCCGGGCGGCGGGCCGGATCCTGCAAGGCGGCGTCCAGCACCGCTGCCAGCTCCGCACCGCGCAGGTCGCGGCCGGCGAGATAGGCATGGCCCACCCTGCCGTCCTCCAGCCGCACGGCGCAGCGCGTGACCGTCATCTCACCGAGGTTGAACGGGGCGCCATCGCCGCCAGCACGGCCGCGCAGCATGCTCAGGCCGATTTCCGGGCCGCGCAGGCGGGTATGGGGCGGCAGCGGCGGAGCGGCCTTCAACCGCGCCTCGATCATCGCGGAACCGGCACGGGCCAGAACGCCCATCCAGTGCCGGCGCTCCTCATTCATCGCGTCGCTCATGCGGCCTCCGCCATCGCGTCGTTGCGGCGGCCGGACCAGCCGTCGGAATGGATGATCCGTCCCTCACGCCACACCGCCCGCACGCGGGGGGCGGTGCCTGTGTCGTCCAGCAGCACGAGATCGGCTCGTTGACCCGGAGCGATCGAACCGCGGTCGGCCAACCCGGCGGCGCGGGCGGGATTCCACGTCACCAGTGCGACCGCCTCGTGCAGGGGCAGCAGCCCGTCCCGTACCCAGGCGAGCACCGCAGGCAGCATGGCGCCCTGGTGGTAGTCGGCGGCCAGCGCATCCAGCAGCCCGGCCTCCATGATGGCGCGCGCGGTGGTATTGCCGGTCATGGAGGCACCGCGCAGCGCGTTGGGCGCGCCCATCAGCGTGGCCATGCCCAGGCGCCGCGCTTCCGCAGCCGCCTCCAGGGTGACCGGGAACTCGCTGATACGGGCGCCCAACTCATGCATCAGCCGGACCTTCTCCGGCGTGTCGTCGTCATGGGAGGCGATGGGCAGCCCCTGCGCGCGGGCCAGGGCAGTGACGGCGCGCGCGACCTCCCAGGCGCGGGGAGCGGCCATGCGCTGACGGGCGCGAGCCTCGGCGGCCGCGGCATCCTCGCCATAAGCGTGAGTCTGGTAGCGAATATATTGTTCGATGTCGCGATATTGGCCCTGGCCGGGCGTGTGGTCGGTCAGAGAGACGAGTCCGACCAGCCCGCGCGCCAGCAGGTCGCGCAGCACGGGCTCGGCCCGCGGGTTTGTCACCTCGAAGCGCGCATGCACGCGCAGGTCCACACGGAGGCTCTCCCGCAGCCCTGCCACGGCCTCGATCACGCCGCGCGCGCGTTCCTCGGTGCGGATCTTCTTCGCCTTGCCTTCCGCGAAGGAGAGACCGGCATAGGCGGTCGTGACTCCAGATGCGGCGAGGCGGCAGTCCAGTTGCGCAATCGCGATATCCAGCGGGAAGGCAGCATCGGGGCGCGGCTCCACTTCCTTCTCGATCATGTCGCCATGCAGATCGATCAGGCCGGGAATGAGCATCAGGCCAGCGCCATCCAGGGCGGGGCCGCGCGGTGCACCCTCCACGATCTCGACGATGCGGCCTCCCTCGATCCGGATGGCTCCGGGCGCCACCACGCGGTCCGGCAGAACCAGCCGGAGGTCAGCGATCCACATTTGGGTTCTCCTCACGCGTAGTGTGGTCGACCGAGAGCTGCACGCGCTCCCCGGCCCAGACGGTTTCGGAACAGGCGATGGGTATGCCGGCCGTGTCTGCATCCACCTTGCGGACCACCAGCACGGGCTGCGAGACCGGCTGGTCGAGCAACTGCGCCTCCTCGGCGCTGGGCAGGCGAGCCAGGACGGTGCTGGCGATGCGACGGTAGTCGTGCAGGCCATAGGTCGCGAGGATGGCGCTCGCCCCCTCCCCCATCTCCCAGGCCGCGACCATCCCTGGGAAACGGCGTGCGGGGTAATGGGCGTCGGAAAGGTTCACCGGCACGCCATCGGCCAGGCCCAAGCGGCGCACACGGAACACCGGCTCGTCCGGTGGCAGGCGCAGGGCCTCCGCGACCGCGGGCGGCGCTGGCAGCTCCATGGCGCCGAGCGCGCGGCCAGAGGGCTCACGCCCCTGCTCCAGCAGGTTCTGCGAGAAACGCGTGCGTTCGGAGAGGCGATAATCCAGCACCGGCGCCTCGCGCACATAGGTGCCGCTACCCTGGCGGGTGCGGACCAGGCCTCCGGCTTCCAGCGCCGCGACAGCACGGCGGATGCTGTGGCGGCCGGCGCCGAAGCGGGCCATCAGCGCGGGCTCGGTCGGCAGGCGCGCGCCGGGGGCGATCCGGCCGGTGCGGATCTCGGCGGTCAGGGCTTCCCGCACTTCCTGCCAGCTGCGGGCGCCAGGGGGGATCAATGTCGTCACGGGTGGCATCTTAGGCCGCCACGAATTCATTCGGATGACTTCAGTCTGACAATTCTGTGACACTCCGGCCGGACGGAGGCGGCCCGCCCCCTGGACAGGCCGGCCGCAGCCGATCCATCCCAGCCCATTCACGCAGGGCGCAGAGCATGAAGATTCCGGAGCTTCCCTTCACCATCACCGACTGGACCGCGGTCGAGCCCACGCGGCACCCCGGCGAAACCGGGCACGCGCTGTGGCGCACCCTCAATATCGGTGACCTGCGCGTGCGGGTGGTGGACTATTCCCCGGGTTACCTGGCCGATCACTGGTGCGACCGCGGCCATGTTCTCTACGTGCTGGAGGGCGAGTTAGAGACGGAGCTGAAGGATGGGCGCCGCTTCCTGCTGAAGCCCGGCATGAGCTACCAGGTCTCGGATTTCGGCGATGCCGCGCACCGGTCCTCGACCCAAAGCGGCGCGAAGCTTTTCATCGTGGACTGAAGTCAGGGGCGCGGAGCAGGGGCTCCCATATCAGGCTACAACCGCCCGCTCGGCATGGTGGCAGGCCTGAATGGTGAAGCTGGTTTAACTGACCTCCTCGCGACAGCCTCAAGGCGTGGCGAGGGTGGGTGCCCGGATCGGCGCCGCGCCGGGCGCCATCTCCGCCGCGAGTGGCTCGGCCTCCCCGACCAGGCGGCTGCGCCGCTCCAGCGCGCGGTCCAGCCAGCCCGCCTCCGTGCTGGGCTGGGAAGCCAGCAGCAGCTCCGTCGTAGGGTGCCAGGGCGGGGCGAGCACATCATCACGGCTGCCGGATTCGATGATCCGTCCGCGTTCCATCACCACGATATCGTCTGCGATGCTGCGCACCACGCCCAGGTCATGGGTGATGAAAAGATAAGACACACCGCGCTCCCGCCGGAGTTTGTCCAGCAGGTTCAACACCCCCTCTCCCACCAACGGGTCGAGGGCGGAGGTGACCTCATCACAAAGGATCAGATCCGGCTCCGCCGCCAGGGCCCGGGCAATGGCGACGCGCTGCTTCTGCCCGCCGGAAAGGGCAATCGGGCGGCGCTCGGCCAGTTCGGGCGCTAACTCCACCGCCGCCAGCAGCGCAGCCACGCGCCGGCGCACCTCCGCGCGGCCAGGGTTGAAGTAGAAGGCGATGGGGCGGCCGATGATGTCGCCCACGGTCTGCGCCGGGTTCAGCGCGGTGTCGGCGGACTGGAACACCATCTGCACCCGCCGCAGAACATCCCGGCCGCGCTGGCGCAAGGCCGGGGGCAGGTTTTCGCCAGCAAAGGTGATGCTGCCGGTATCCGCCGCGTGCAGCCCGGCAATGACACGGGCCAGGGTGGACTTGCCACTGCCGGATTCACCCACCACGGCCAGGGTCCGGCCCTTCCGAACCGTCAGATTAATGTCACTCAGCACCCGCAACGGGCCATAGCTGGCCTGGAGGTTTCGCACGGTCAGAATCGGCGGTGCCGGCGTCGGATCACGCGGAGAGGCCGGCTGGGTGCCAACCTGCAGCAGGCTGCGCGTATAGGAGCTGGTGGGCCGCTCGACCACGTCGCGGGCCGCTCCCTCTTCCACCAGGGCACCATGTCGCAGCACCATGATGCGGTCGGCGATCTGCGAGACGATGGCAAGGTCGTGGCTGATATAGAGGGCAGCCGTGCCCTCCTCCCGGATGGCTTTCCGGATGGCGGCGAGCACGCCGAGCTGGGTGGTCACATCCAGCGCCGTGGTCGGCTCGTCGAAGACGATGATCTTGGGCCGGGGCGCCAAGGCCATCACTGTCATGGCGCGCTGGAGCTGGCCGCCGGAAACCTGATGCGGGTAGCGGCCGTAGAATCCGATTGGATCCGGCAGCCCCAGGCGCGCCATCAGATCAATGATGCGTTGCCGCCGCTCGGCCGCAAGGGATGCGTCGAAGCGACGTAGCACCTCGTCGATCTGCGCCCCCAGCGTGAAGGACGGGTTGAAGGCCGCCGCGGCGGATTGCGCGACATAGGCGACGCCGCCGCCACGCACCTGCCGAAGGACGCGAGGCGCGGCGTGCAGCAGGTCCTGCCCGTCAAAGATTACCTGGCCTTCGGCGGCATGGCAGCCCCCGCGCATATGGCCCATTGCCGCCAGGCCGAGCGTGGACTTGCCAGCGCCGGATTCCCCGATCAGCCCGAGCACCTCGCCCGGGCAGAGGTCCAGGCTGATGTTCCGCAGCAGGTCGGTCGAACCCTTCCTGCCCGTGGCGCGGATGGTGAGGTGACGAATCCTGAGGATCGGTTCCGCCACGGGTCAGCTCCTCCGCCCGGCACGGCGGCCGGAGGTCGCCACAAGCCAATCCGCGATCTGGTTCACGCTCAGCGCCACCACGGCGATGCAAGCCGCCGGCACGATCGGCGCGGGGAGACCGAAGCCCAGGGCCGGCGCGTTCTCGCGCACCATGCCACCCCAATCCGCCTGGGGCGGCGGCACACCGAGGCCGAGGAAGCTGAGCGAGGAGAGGAAGAGCAGGGCGAAGACGAAGCGCAGCGCCAATTCCGCCACCAGAGGGACAAGGGCGTTGGGTGCGATTTCCCGCATCAGGATCCAGCCCAGGCCCTCGCCACGGAGCCGGGCGGCGGTGACGAAGTCCTCCGTCATGATCTCCATGGCCAGGGCGCGGGCAAGGCGGAAGACGCGGGGTGCCTCAAAGACCACCAGCACCCCGATCAGGACGGGGATGGTGTTTCCAAGCAGCGCCACAACCAGGATGGCCAGGATCAGCGGCGGCAAGGCCATGATGATGTCCATCAGCCGCGAGATCACCGAGTCCACAAAGCCGCCCACAAAAGCGGCGAGGAGGCCGAGGCCGAGCCCCGCGAGGAAGGACAGGACCGCCACCGCCGAGGCGAGGGCCAGGCTGAGTCTTCCGCCCTCCAGCAGCCGCGACAGCAGATCACGTCCGAGTTGGTCGGTGCCCAGGAGATATTGCGGCCCAAAGGGCTCCCAGGGTTCACCGGAAATTTCCCGGATCTCGGCGGGCACGATTCCGGGCCCGGCCAGAACGGACAGGGTGACAACGAGAAGGATGAAGGCCGAGAGCAGGATCGGCCATTGGCGCAGCGAGGCGCGGGCGATGGCGATCATCGGGGGTGCCTCAGGCGCGGGTTGGCGAAAGCGGAGACGATATCCGCCAGGACATTCAGCCCGACATAGGTCACGCCGAAGGAGAGGCCGCAGACCAGGATGACATTCATGTCGTGCTTGGCAACCGAATCCACCATCCACTGGCCCAGGCCGGGATAGGTGAAGACCACCTCCGTCACCACGATGCCGACAACCATATAGGCCAGGGCCAGCGCCACGACATTGGCGATGGGGCCGATCGCGTTGATCAGCGCGTGCCGCAGCACGACGGCGGCGCGGGAGGCGCCCTTCAGCTCCGCCATCTCGATATAGGGTCGGGACAGGATGGAAATGATGGCCGCTCGGGTGATGCGCAGAACATAGGCTCCGATTAGGCAGCTCAGGGTCACGGCCGGCAGAAAGCCGCGATGCAGGCGCTCCATGAAGCCCATCTCCGGCGTTACGGAGGAGAGCACGGGAAACCAGCCTAACTGGAGAGCGAGGATGCTGAGCAGCGCGTAGCCGACGAAGAATTCGGGGAAGGAGATGGTCGCCAGAGATCCCAGGGAGATAGCGCGATCGAGAAATCTGTCCCGATACAGCGCCGCGAGAAGGCCAAGCCCTACTGCAAGGGGCATCGAGATCACCGCGGCATAAGCCGCAAGGAACAGCGTGTTCTTCGCCCGCCAGGCAAAATCGGGCGCTACCGGCCGTCCGTTGATGATGGATATGCCCAGATCGCCCTGCGCGGCTTTGCCCACCCAGTCCAGGAAACGCTCATGGACCGGGCGATCCAGCCGGAGCGCGACGCGGAGATTATCCACGGCTTCCTGTGTCACGCTCTGGCCCAAAATCGTGCGGGCCGGGTCGCCCGGGATCAGCTCCACCCCGCCAAAGAGGAGCACCGCGATTACAGCGAGGGTCGCGATGCCTTCGATCACGCGGCGCATGATCAGGCGCGGGAGAGTCATAGCTCGGCCCCTTATCACTCAAATAACTCGGGACAGGGAGCAATGCCCTGTCCCGGCGAAATCATGCATCAACCGAGCCAGGCGCGCTCGGCGATTCGGCCGCCCGCCAACTCCATATTCGGCGCAACCAGGTCGCCACCGACGCTCTTCTTGGCGGCGTCGATGAAGCTGTTGAACAACGGGATCATCACCCCGCCGTCGTCGCGCAGCATGGACTGGCATTCGGCATACATGGCGGCGCGCTTGGCCTCGTCGAACTCCGTGCGGGCCTTGACCAGCAGCTCGTCGAAATGCGGGTTCTTCCAATGCGCCTCGTTCCAGGCTGCGGTGGAGGAATAGCCCGTGCTGAGCATGATGTCGGTGGTGATGCGGCCCGTCCAGTAGGACATGTGGAAGGGCTCCTTCAGCCAGATATTGCCCCAGTATCCATCGGGCGGCTGGCGCTCCACGCTGATGTTCATGCCGATCTTCTGGGCCTGGGCTTGCATCAGCACCGCCATGTCGATGGCGCTGGAGAAGACGGCGGTCGAAGTGTGCAGGGGAACAGTGCCGCTGAAGCCGGACTTCTGGAAGTGGAACTTCGCCTTGTCCAGGTCCATCTCCCGCTGTGGCAGATTGGCATGGAAGGGCATGGCTGCGGCAATCGGGTGATCATTCCCAAGCGAGCCGTAGCCGCGGAGGATGCGGTCCAGCAGCTCCTTGCGGTTGATCAGGTGCTTGAAGGCCAGGCGCAGGTCCGGGTTGTTGAAGGGCGCCATGTCCGCGCGCATATTCACGGTGTAGAAGCCGTAGCCCTTCGCGATCGAGGACTTCAGCGCCGGCGCCGCCTCTACCAGCCGCACTGTGCGCGGATCGAGGCGGTTGATGATATCCACCTCACCGGATTGCAGGGCGCTCAGACGGGCGAGGTCGTCATTGACGACGGTGATTTCCACCTCGTCCACATGGCCGCGGCCGGACTTCCAGTAATTCGGGTTGCGCTTGCCATGGAAGCGCACGCCCGGCTCCCAGGCCTGAAGCACATAGGGACCGGTGCCCATGCCCTTATGCGAATTGTCGCCGTCCGGAACGATGGAGAAGTGGTAGTCGGACATCAGATAGTGAACGTCCAGCGAGCCCGTCTTGTGGACGATCTCGATCTGATACTTATCGAGCTTCGAGATCGACTCCAGGTCCCGCATGAGCGCCAGCGCGCCCGAGCGGGAGCCTTCGGCGCTGTGCCGGCGCAGGGAGAAGACGACGTCATCCGCCGTCATCTCCTTTCCGTTGTGGAAGGTGACACCACGGCGCAGGTTGAACACCCAACGCTTCGCGCCTGGCCCAACCTCCCAGCTCTCCGCCAGCTCCGGGACCGCCTTTCCGTTCGGGTCGATCTCCACCAGCGTGTTGAACAGCGTGTAGTTCACCGTCCGCTCATTCGGGGAGGCGAAGGTCGGCGCGGTCTGGTCCAGCGTATTGGCCGTTTGCCCACCGCCGAGGCCGATGCGCAGCTTGCCACCACGCTTGGGGGCCTGAGCCTGCGCGAAGCCCGGCAGACTGGCCGCGACGAGCCCCGCCGCCCCGAACTGCAAGAGGTTGCGCCGTCCGAAGCCCGGCCCCTGACCAGTCACCGCCATTGAAAACTCCCCCTGGTTTCGTGCTGCCGTTCGTTATTGTGGCCCACGGCGCCACGCGCCGCAGGGCTGATCAGGATATGCGCTGAATGCTGTGCTTGATGAAATGCTGCACGCCCCGCTCCAGCCGCGACATGCGGCCGGGCACGAAGGTGCGGGCACCGGCGACGTTCTGGAGGGATTCGACCATCTCGAAATCCTCCGCCAGCACCTTGTCCAGCATGCCCTTGAACTCCGTGACGATTCGCTCCTTGTCCGGACCGAACATCACCTCCCGCGGCCAGATCGCATAGCCGACCAGGGTCATCGTGTTCACGTCGATTGGCCAGGACGTATAGAATGTCATGTAGTCCGGCCGCAGGAAGGCGTTGATGTTCGGCGGCACTGTGCCGGTGCGGGAGTAGCGCTCGCCCTTGCTCTCCATGGAAGGAATGCGCTTGGCAAAGCTCTTGCCGTCCTTGGAGAGCGGCCCCGCATCATATTCATCGATATAGACTTGGCCACGCGGCCGCAGGTCATAGGTCGCGTCCACCGTGCTCAGGAAGCGGCCGATCGTGTCCTTATGCAGGATTTTCAGGTGGTAGAAGTCGATGAAGTTCTCCACCATCAACTTCCAGTTGCAGTTCAACTTCGTCTCGGTGCGCAGGCCGATATAGAGGTCGCCCATCCCGATCCAGCCGAACTTCTCCTCGAAGTCGGCGATGTACTCGTTGAAGGGGATCGGATCGGCGGCCAGCGAGACGAAGATCCAGCCATGCCATTCGTTCAGCTGATACTCCGGCAGCCGGCAGTTGCGGCGGTCGAAGCCCTCGCTGTCCTGCATGTAGCTGGCGCCGATCAGGCGGCCATCCAGCCCGTAACTCCAACCGTGATAGGGGCACATGAAGGCCTTCTGGTTGCCCGTGCCGCTCGCGATCTCCACGCCGCGATGGAGGCACATATTGGCATAGGCACGGGCCTTTCCGTCCTTGTCCCGGCAGATCAGCACCGGCTCCTTGCCGATGCGGAAGCTGCGGAAGTCCCCGGGGTTCTCGATCTCCTCAGACCGGGCGAGCATCAGCCAGTCTCTGAGAAAGATGTTCTGCATCTCCCGCTCCAGGATCGCCGGATCGCTGTAGAGCGTGCCGGGCGGATGGCTCGCCTGGGTGACCTCCTTGAAGGCCTGGGCGAAGCGCGGGTCAGGGAGCGGGACGTGGCTGTCGGGCATGTTGGCCTCTCTCTCAGACGTTCACGGCGTCGCCGGGCATGGTCGCCCGGCCGGCTTCGAAGGACCCCAGGAAGGCAGCAAGATTCCGGCCAAGATCGTCGCACATATAGCCACCCTCCTGCACCAGCACCGTCGGCAGGCCGAGCGCAGAGACCTTTGCTGCGATGCGGGAGAAGCCAGCGGTCGTCACGCCCAGCCAGGCCAGCGGGTCGTTGACAAAGGCATCAAGCCCCAGCGACAGCACCAGCGCGCCGGGACCGTAGGCACGAATGCGGTCCAGCGCCAAATCCAGGGTTCGGCAATATTCATCGTCCCCTGTGCCGCGCGGCAAGGGGAAGTTGGCCGTGGCCCCTTCCCCGGCACCACGGCCGATCTCGTCGGCATAACCCCAAAAGAACGGATAATAATCAGCGGGGTCTCCATGCAGGGAGACGAAGAGAACGTCCTCACGCTCCGCGAAGATGTCCTGCGTGCCGTTTCCGTGATGCACGTCAATGTCCAGGACCGCCACGCGCGACCAGCGGTCGCGCAGGATTTCGGCTGCTGCCGCCGCGTTGTTGAGGTAGCAGAAACCCCCGGCATAATCCGGGCCCGAGTGGTGCCCGGGCGGTCTGCACAGCGCATAAGCCTCACGCTCCGCGCCATGCCGTACGGCCAACGCCGCCGCCGTGGCGGAATGCGCGTTCCACAGCACCGCATCCCAGGTGCCTGGCCCGATAGGACAGGCCAGGTCGGAGAGGTGATACCCGGCCTGCCCGACCACGCTTTGCGGATAAGGTCCGCCGCTGCGGCGGGGATGCACATTTGGCACCACCTCTGGCCCGGCATTGGGGTTGGCGCTCCACCGCTCATGCGCCGTGCGAAGGAAATCGACGTATTCGGGGGTGTGCACGCGGCGGATGTAGTGCTCGCCACTGTCAGGCGGATCAAGGATCGTGTGGCCCTGGTCCGCGATTCCGCTCAGCAGCCGCTCGATGCGCGCGGGCACGTCGGGATTCGCCCGCGGACGCCCGGCCACGAGGAAGTTCCGGGGGTCGTGGGCTGCCTGTCTAGGCGAGACATAGACGCGCATCCGCTGAACCCGCTCCCTGCGAAGTGATGGACAAGCTTGGCGCCGCGTGGAAGCATAGATCAAATTTAGATTGCCTATGAGAGCATAAATCTCATGAATGCATGGAACGGAAGGCGGGCCTGAGCCGGACATGACCGCATCACCGTTAAACGGCCCGCAGCGGTTGCGCGCCGCGGCGCCGGCTATTTCCCGGACTGCGCGGCCCCTGGCGCATCAACTCGACTGGAACCTGCTACGGGCCTTTCTCACCATTGCCGAGCACGGCAGCATCTCCCGTGCGGCCGATGCGCTGCACCGCAGCCAGCCAGCCGTTTCCGCAGCGCTGAAGCGGCTGGAGCAGCAGATCGGCACCACCCTCGCTACCCGCACCGCCACCACTTTCCGCCTCACGGAACCCGGACAGATTCTGCTGCGGGAGTGCCAGGAGATCTTCAACACCATCGCGCAGATGCCCCGCCTTCTGGATGGCGGCGGCGATTCGCTGGTGGGCACCATGGCCATCCGCATGGCCAGTCACATCGTCAGCGACCTGATCGACTCCACAATCACTGAGTTTCACCGCCGCTACCCGCGCGTGACGCTGGACATCTCCATCAGCCCTAGCTCCCAGATCGTGGAGGATGCGCTGAACCGGTCGGTGAAGGTGGGCATCGGCTTGGCGAGCGTGCAGCACCCGGATCTGCGCTACCAGCACCTCTACCGCGAACATTTCGGCTTCTTCTGCGGCCCCTCGCACCGCCTTTTTGGCCGCACGGGGCTGACGCTGAAGGATTTGGAGGGCGAGAAGGCGGTCTCCTTTCGGGTTTTCACCTTTTCCGATTGGGTGCAGACCATCGGCGCGCTGAACAAGCGCGCCAACCTGGCCGTGCCGATGGTCGGCATCTCGGACCATCTGGAGGAGGTGCGACGCATGATCCTGGCAGGCATGGGAATCGGCGCGCTGCCGATCCATGTCATGGAACGTGACGTCCGCGACGGGCTGCTCTGGCAATTGCCGCCCTATGACGATGCTCCAGCAATCGACGTGCACCTCGTCACTAACCCGAAGACGCAGCTCGGGCGGATCGAATCCGCCTTCGTGCATCTTCTCACCTCCACCGTGCAGTCCAAGCCGCTGGACGAACGCAGCTACCCTCCTTCCCTCACCCGGGCGCAGCGGCCGCGTATGCGCCACGCCAAGGCCTGAACCAGTTCGGGAGAACCGATCCATGCCATCCGCCGACCATCGCCTGGAGCGGGCCAGCCGCGTGCTCGTGGAGGACCACTTCGCCATCGCCGAAGGCGAGAGCGTGCTGCTGACCGTGGACAGCGCCACGGACCCGGCCGTAACGACCGCGGTCGGCAATGCCGTCACCCGGCGCGGCGGGAAGCTGATGACCGCTGTGATCCCTCAGCTTCCCTTCCAGGGCGGGCTGGCCGATTCCTTCGTTCCCGATCCCCTCGCGGCCGCAGCAGTGGCCGCCGATGCCTGGCTGGACTTCACCTTCCCCTATCT
The DNA here is from genome assembly GCF_049629625.1 of Roseomonas chloroacetimidivorans. NCBI lineage: Bacteria > Pseudomonadati > Pseudomonadota > Alphaproteobacteria > Acetobacterales > Roseomonadaceae > Roseomonas > Roseomonas chloroacetimidivorans. The sequence continues at coordinate 98,810 of NZ_JBNBZS010000010.1, forward strand.
GGCCGGATCGAAGATGCATGATGCCGCGCTAAAGGCGGGGCGCGTGCGCTACGGGCTGCTGAACATGACGGCGGCCGAAAGCTTCTCGCGCGTCTATGGTGGAGTGGATTTTTCGGCACTCATGGACTTCCAGATCGCGCTTGTGGAGTTCCTGGATGGCTGCGCCGGAAAGGAAGCGCATGTCACCTGCCCGCTCGGTACCGATCTGCGCTTCGGTCTGGACAAGGTGAAGATCAAGCGCGCGCGGGTGGCGAGTATGCCGGGCATGCACACGACTCCCGGGGCGCAGAACCTTTACCCGCTGGACGGCTCGGCGCGGGGGCGGACCGTACTGCAGGCCCTGTTCGACGAAACCTATCGCGTTCTGCGTAAGCCGATCACGGTCATCACCGACGGAACCATTCAGCGCATCGAGGGCGGCTCCGCTGAGGACATACCACGCCTGGAGCGGTCCCTGCGCCGCGCGGCCTCCGGCAAGGGCTATGGCCGGATGATTCATTTCACCCTCGGCTTCCATCCCGCGACCGTCTTCACCGGCCGCCACTTCATCGAGGATATTCGCACCCCCGGCAGCAACGCCATCGGCATGGGCCTGCCCTGGTGGGAGGAAGGCGGCGGCGAGAACCATCCGGACGGAGTGGTGCTGGACCAGACCCTGACCATCGACGGCCAGCTCATCATGGAGAATGGCCGCTTCGCCGGCCCGCCCCATCTCCTGGCGCTGCACGAAAAGGTGGCGCCGCTCTTCTACTGATCAGCAACCGAGGGAGTTCCCCGATGCGCGTGACCTATCTGGACGTGATGGGCATCAAGACCCGCTGCTACACCGCCGGCAGCAGCGGCCCGCCCCTGATGCTCATTCACGGCATCGGTTCCTCCTCCGATTCCTGGATGAAGGTCATCAATCAATTGGGCGAGCAGTTCCAGGTTGTCGCGCCGGACCTGATGGGCCATGGCTTTACAGGCCTGGGCGATTATAGCGGTGGCCCGCCGCAGCCCGTGATGGTGAAGCACCTGCATGGCGTGGCGGATGCCATGGGCTGGGGCAAGTTCTCCGTGTTCGGAAGCTCCTACGGCGCGCTTCTCTCCGTGCTCTGCCATCTCGCGGACAAGGAGCGGGTGGAAAAAGTTATCATGCTCGGCAGCGCCTCCGCCACAATGGGCGATGCCGAACGCCTGGTCAGTTTCAACGCTGCCAGGGCCGCGGCCCTGGCGACTATCGCGGAGCCGACTGTCGAGTTCGCCCGCAAACGCATGGGCGGCATGGTTTATGACGTCTCGTGCATCCCGCCTGAGTTGCTCTTCCTGCAAATGAATATTTTCGCCCGCCCCGGCCTGCGGGAGGGGCTTGAGACGATCATGGACGGCATGATGGACCTGGAGGCGACCCGCCCCTGGACGATCACCGGGCGCTTCAACGAGATCGCCTGCCCGCTGCTGATGATCTGGGGCGAGAACGACCCGCACGCAAAAATCGACAGGGCCTTGGAAGCGGCACGCTCGGCCCGCGATGCTCGCTTCGTCACAGTCGCGCGTTGCGGGCATGTGCCGCACCTGGAACACCCGGAGCAGGTGGTGACGCTGGCACGACGCTTTTTGCAGGGGGATGCGATGGCGGAGTACCGGCTGGCAGCCTGAAATAGCCCGGGAGGAACTCCACTTTCCCCTATATCCCCTGCCGGCAGGAAGCTGCGACTTCCGGACCTGCATGATTTGAAGCCTGAGTTCGGCAGGGGAAAGTGTTTCAGGTATCGAGGCTGCGTATCGGCCGGCGTAACCTGAACAGATCGCGGGCTCCGGCACGGCCGCTGCCACCCCGCGGCGGTGCAGGAGGCAGAGTCTCCGGCACCGCCACTTGCGAAATTAGCCGATAGGGGCGCCCTGGCGCGTCACGGCAATGTAGTTTGCGGATGCCTTGGCCCGTGCCAGCATCCCCGTCTCCGCCACATGAGTATAGGCAGCAGTGGCAAAACTACCCGAGGCTGGTGCCAGATCGCGACCGCGGCGCAGCGAGGGTGCCTCCTCCAGATATTCTATGATCGCCTTGCAAAAGGCCGGCAGGTCGCTCGGCAGGCGGGAGGTGATGATGTTGCCGTCCCGCACCACCGGCTCATCCACATAGTTTCCGCCGGCGTTGATGACGTCGTCCTTGACCAGGAAGACGCAGGTCACGGTGCGCCCACGCGCGATCCCCGCCGAGGCGAGCATCCAGCCGGCATGGCAGATCGCCGCCACCAGCTTGCCCTGGTCATGCACAGCGCGGACGAGGTCGACCATCGCCTTGTGCTTACGCATTCCCTCCGGCGCCAGGCCGCCGGGGATGACGATGGCGTCCAGGTCATCCGCGGAAACCTCGTCCATCGCCAGGTCGCAACGCGAGGGCATGCCGAGCTTGCTGGCGTAGAGCTGGTCGCGGCTGGGGCCAATGATCAGCACCTTCGCGCCAGCCTCACGCAGGCGCATCACGGGATACCACAGTTCCAGTTCCTGGAACTGGTTCTCGATCAGGACGCCGATCTGTGCGCCGTTCAGGTCCATTTTCGTGCCCTTTTCAGAAGGCCAGCAGGCGGCGTGGATTCTCAACCATAACCGTGTGCATCTCCGCCTTGCCGAACCCCTTCTTTTCGAGCCGATGGGCGAAGTTCTCGAACATGTAGCCAATGGGCACCTGCTCGTTCAGCAGCGGCGGTTCCTCTGCGCTGGGCGGCGAGCCGGCGTAGCTGAAGAAGCGGTCGTAGGAGAACACCAGTCGGTCGAGATAGCCCAAATCGGTCAGCTGGCACACGGCCGTGGCAATCAACTCGTCCAGGCCCTCCTGACTGTCGTTCTGCCAGGGTATGCCGATATGGTCGATCTGCAGGCATGCCCCGCGCTCCACGATCTCCCTCAGCTGGTTGATATTCGGATGCACGAAGGCATGGCCGATGATCACGCGGCTGGGGTCAGCGCCATATCTCTCCAGCAGGTTCAGCAGTTCAATGCCCGGGTTGATATACGCATAGTCCTCGGGCTGCGTGTGGGTGTTAATGCAGGCGCCGGTCTGACGCTGGGCGCGGGCCACCGCGCAGATCACCTTAGCCTCGAGCGGACTGATGCCGTTGGGGCCGGAGCTCGGATTGGCCTCTGTGCTGGTGATGCCCCCCGTTGCCGCCTTCAAGATCCCGGCGCGGTAGGGCGTGAGCTGGTTGTCGTAGACCATGCCCTCCGTGATGTCGCGGACCAGCATCTCCGTCAGGTATTCCGGCGACTTGCGGCGCCAGTGGAAGGGAATGCCGATGGCATGTTCTTCCGGGAAGAAGCCAGTCATGGCGACGACGTGCACGCCGCTGCGGCGCGACACCTCTGCCAGCAGCTCGGGGTGGCGGCCGATTTCCGGCGGCGTCATGTCCACCACCGTCTGGATCCCGTGGGTTTCCCGCCCATCCTTCAATACGGGGGCGATCTGCCCGGCGAGATGATCCAGGGACCAAACGTGGTGATGGTCCGTATCGGAACCCTGGTAGGCGTAGCGGATATGCTCGTGCGTCAAGGTGATGCCGAGCTCCTCGGGCGCGATGTCGCCGAGGACAGTACGGACGTGAGTCATGGAGGGGCCTCAAGCTGCAACGCGGTTGGGCTGCTGGGCAAGCGCCCCCATCAGGGCGCGGAAGAAAGCGGGCAAGTCATCGGTGGAGCGGGCGGTGGTGACGCCATCCTGCACGGACACAGCCTCAGTCGCCACCTCACCGCCGGCCTCGCGGACCGTTCCGGCCAAGCTAGCCGGACAAGCCACGCGCCGCCCGTTGAGCAATCCCGCAACAGCGAGGAGTTGGACGCCCTCAGATAGTGCGGCCATTACCGCGCCCGCGGATGCTGCCGCAGCAACAAGCCGCATCGCCGCGGCATCCGTCAGCAGCCGGCGCGCCATGGCGCCACCGGGAATCACGAGAGCAGAAAGGCTCGTGGATGCCGCCACATCCATGGCAAGCTCGGGGATCACGGGATAGCCGAGCTGGCTTGTCACCTGCGCCTCGGAGCCAGGGCCGATGACGACCACCTCAACTCCTTCCTCACGCAGACGCAGCACGGGATACCAGAACTCCAGCTCCTGGAAGCCGCCGCCGACGAGAACACCGACACGCGGGCCAGGGGCTATGCCATTCTCTGTTGCCATTCTCGCAATCCATTCAAGCGGCTGATCGCCGTGTCCCGGCCCCTGACTCTAGTCAGCCGAATGAAGCTGGCGTCAACGGCGGTTTCGCTGATCCATTCATCAGCTGGATGATTAGGTGGGCAATATCAATGTTATCGCTCCCACACCGCGCCCATGCCGGAGCGGCGGGCAGCCGCGCAGCAGGCGTCGACTCCCCGTAGGGACCTAGAATTGCCGGCGTTCCCGCGTCATCGGCCCCAGCACCTCGTCTGCCAAGCCGAGCGATGAACAGCGCGGTACCGGCATGCCGGAGGAGCAGCACGGCAGCACCCAGTACCGCCGCTGTGCTGCACGGCGCCCGCCGTCATCATCCAGGCGAGCTTTCCCTCGAAGCCCCGCCTCACGGAATACCGTAGGAAGCCATGCCACCGAGGATCCGCATTGCTGCAGCAGGGCCGAGGCTGGGATGGCCAGCAGCGGTACTAGGACGAACTGCGCGAAGCCAGGGGAATACGTGTCGGCGGCGAATTCGCGCCGCCGGCTTCAGGGGCCGTGACGTAGAGCAGGGCACCTGTGAAAGAACAGGCAAAAGGGACCGCTATCAACCAGTGTATGATACGGCTGATAACGCCATGGTCCTCCGAGCGATCCGTCCATGGACGCCCTGCCTGCCACTGCCGGCTTCCTGCCCATGCTTCGGCGCCCGCATCAAAGTGGCCCGCAGGCGCCCACGCGTTTATCCCTGGGCGTCAAAGGGACCGAGATAATCGCGCTTGCCGATCACTACGCCGTTCTGGCGAAGAATGTCGTAGGCGGTCGTGATGTGAAAGAAGAAGTTCGGCAGCGCGAAGGTGAGCAGGTAGGAATCTCCTCGGAACACCCACTTGCTGTCGCGCGTTGCCACAACAACCTCGCGGATCTCACTGCCCTCCATCTGACCGGGTTCGATGGTTCGCAGATAGGCCAATGTCGCACGGATGCGCGCCTGCAGCTCCTCGAATGTCACCTCCTTGTCCTCAAAGCGGGGCGCGGGCACGCCGGTCAGGCGCTCGGCAGCGAATTTTGACGTGTCGCTGGCGCGTTGCACCTGGCCGGAGAGCGGCAACATGTCAGGCGCGAGCCTCGCCATGACCAGGGTAGCGGGATCAAGGCCCTTCGTCGCCGCATGGGCCGAACCCTTTTCCAAAAGGGTCGAGAGCACCTCCAAGCCTCGGATCAGCACGGGGATGGAGGCCTGGTACATCGATAGCGGCATCTGTGTCCTGCTCCTGCGCGCGAGCCCGGCTGGTTTCAGAACTTCTCAACCCAGGGTCGCAGCTCGACTTCGAGCGACCAAGCATCGCGAGGCTGCCGGAGCAAGTCGAGATAGGTCTGCGCGATCCCCTCCGGGCTGAGCAGGCTGTCGGGCCGGTCCCGGGGCTCTGGGCGCCTCTCGCTGCGTACACCGCCGTCCACCACGATATGCGCGACATGGATACCCTGCGGGCCCAACTCCCGCGCGGCGCTCTGCGCCAGGCCGCGCAGGGCGAACTTCCCCATGGCAAAAGCGGCGGAACGCGCAAAGCCCTTCACACTAGCCGTCGCCCCGGTCAGCAGGATCGCGCCGCGGCCCTGCGGCAGCATGCGGCGGGCGGCCTGCTGCACCACCAGGAAACCACCGAAAGCAGTGACAGCCAAAGCCTGACGCACTGCCTCGGGATCCAGCTCGGTCAGCGGGCCGGGCGCACGCGCGCTCGCATTATAGACGACGACATCCGGCGCCCCGAGGCGGTCGTCGGCCTCCGCGAAAAGCCGGTCGACCGAAGCTGGATCGGCGGCATCCGCGGTGAAGGCAATCGCGCCGGTTTCGGCGGTGAGCGGCGCCAGCTTGCTGGCATCGCGCGCCGCGAGCCCAACCTTAAGCCCCGCACGCGTCAGGCCACGAGCAAGGGACGCGCTGATACCAGCACCGGCCCCAACGATCAGCGCTGTACGGAAGGGAATGTCCTGCATGCCGGTTCTCCGCGCTGCGTGCCTGCGAGCATAGGCTTGACTCCAATTATGATGCTCATCATCAATTCGTCAATCGCGGCGCTTCCCTGCTGCCGGCCGCCACAGAACGGCCGCACCGCCTGCGCCGCCATCTCTTTCCCGAGGAGACCGCCATGCGGGAACCCGAAGTTGTCCTGTGCCATCCGGTCCGCACGGCCATTGGCGGTTACAACGGCACGCTCAAGGGCATTCCGGCCACGGAGCTCGGTGCGATCGTAGTGCGCGAGACCGTCACCCGGTCCGGTCTGGACCCTGCGCGGGTAGAGAGCGTGACCATGGGAAACGTCATCCAGGCTGGAAACAAGATGAACCCGGCGCGCCAGGCTTCCATTCATGGCGGGCTGCCGGTTTCCGTTCCGGCCATGACCGTGAACCGCGTCTGCGGCTCCGGCGCCCAGGCCATCGTCACAGCGGCGCAGGAAATCCGCCTGGGCCAGCAGCGCCTGGCCGTGGCCGGTGGCATGGAGAACATGGACCGCGCGCCCTACCTCATGGATGGTGGCCGCTGGGGCTATCGCATGGGCCCGGCCGAAATCCATGACAGCATGCTGCGGGACGGGCTGAATGATGCCTTCTCCGGCGAACATTCAGGCTGGCACACTGAGGATCTGGTGACCAAGGCACGGATCAGCCGCGAAGCGCAGGATAGCTGGGCCGCCCGGTCCCAGCAGCGCTTCGCCGCGGCGCGCGCGGCCGGCCACTTCGCCGGCGAAATCGTGCCGGTCACGGTCAAGGGCCGAAAGGGCCCGGAAATCTTCAGCACCGACGAGGCCCCGCGCCCCGAGACGACCGTCGAGGTCCTGGCCAAGCTGCGCCCGGCCTTCCGTCCCGACGGCACCATCACCGCCGGCAACGCTCCCGGCCTGAACAGCGGCGCCGCCGCGTTGATCGTGGCGGACCGGCAGGCCGCCGAGGCGAATGGCATCGCTCCTCATGCTCGCCTGGTCGCCTCCGGCGTGGCGGCAGTGGAGCCCGGCCTGTTTGGGCTCGGCCCCGTGCCAGCCGTGCGCCAGGCGCTGGAACGCGCGGGCTGGCGCCTTTCCGACCTTGACCGCATCGAGATCAACGAGGCCTTCGCGGCCGTTCCTCTAGCCGTGGCGCAGGAGCTCGGCCTGCCCGAGGACATCATCAATGTCGAAGGTGGCGCGATCGCGCATGGCCACCCGATCGGCGCGACCGGCGCGGTGTTGGTAACGCGCCTGCTGCATGCGATGCGCCGCGACGGACTTCGCCGGGGCATGGTCACGCTCTGCATCGGCGGAGGCCAGGGCATCGCCCTGGCGCTGGAGGCGCTTTGACCCTGACGGCCGGCCTCCTCGCGGCGCTGGGAAGGACGGCAAGGGCTTCGGCTAGGCGCGTTGATACCGAGGCCGGGCACTGGGAGGTGACCAGCGGACGACCTGCGCCTCGCTCCGATCAACCCGGTGCTTCGGGAACTGGCTCCGCACTCTCCCGACGCAGCCACTCGATAAAAGCCGCAATGCCCGGGCGTGGCGTGCCGGAGGGCGGGACCAGCCAGTAATGATCCCCCGCCGGGATCGTATCGGGCGCGAGGCGCAGAAGGGCGCCGTCCCGTACCTCCCTCTCCACGAAGGCCGGAGGGCAGATGACCGCGCCCAACCCCTCCAGCGCCGCCTGGATGGCAAGTGTCGTGCTCTCGAAGACCAAGGGCGGCGCGGTGGGCTCCAGCCCATGCACCTGATGCCAGCGGGCCCAGTCGCCCGGACGGACTCTGCTCGCCAGCAACCGAACGCCCTGACGAAGTTGCGAATGCCCGTCCTTCCCGGCCAGGGCCGGAGCGGCGAAAGGGGCCAGCAGCACCGGCTGCAGCCGCACGGCATGGGCTGTGGGCGGATGGTCCGCGGCGGCGGTGCGAACCGCGACATCCACCGAGCCACCGAGAAAGGAACTGGCCTCGACGGCTGTCGAGACCTCTACCTCCAGCCCTGGATGCAGGGCCCGGAAGCGGGGCATGCGCGGGATGAGCCACCGCAAGGCCCAGGTGGTGTAGGCCAGCACGCGGATCGGCCGCGTCTCGCCCGCCAGCGCGGCGGTGGCCGCGCGGATCCGGCTGAAGGATTCGGCCAGCGCCGCGGCGTAGGCTTTGCCCACTGCGGTCGGCCGCGCCGTGTTCGGACCGCGCTGGAGCAGCGCCACGCCCAGTTGGGCCTCCAGATCGCGCAGGCGCTTGCTGATGGCGGGCTGGGTGACGTTCAGGCGCGCCGCGGCAGCACTCAGGCTGCCCGTTTCGGCCACCAGTACGAAGGCCTGGAGCGAGGCGAGCGGGGGTAGGTCGGGTTGCACGCCCTAGTCTAACCTGAAGTTGGGGTAGAGCAAGATTTCCTGCCTCGCCAAGTGCGAGGGCCGGGCGCAGCATCCGCCTCCGCCCTCCGACGGGGGCGACCGGCCGTGGCCGGGCACGACAAGAACCGGTCGCCAAGGGCCGGGCGAGCAAGGGAACGCCGCCATGCGACGCCGCACCGTATTGGGCCTTCCGGCCCTGATCCTGCCTGCCCTTTCCGGCCAGGCGATGGCGCAGGAACGCTTCCCCGACCGTCCCATCCGCATGGTCATTCCCTTCGCCACCGGCGGTAGCAACGACGTGGTCGGCCGCATGATTGCGGAAGGAATGGGCGCGCGGCTCAGTCAGACGATCGTGGTAGAGAATCGCGGCGGCGCGGGCGGCCTTCTCGGCAACGACAACATCGCGAAGTCGCGCCCTGACGGCTACAGCATCCTTCTCGCGGGCAGCGGCAGCTTCCTGATCAGCAGCCTCGTCCAGCCGCGCGTGCCGTATGACGTGATGACGGATTTCACGCCGATCGGCTTCGTTGGCCAGGCGCCGAACGTGATCTGCGTCAATCCCTCGGTTCCCGTGCACAACCTGAACGAATTGAAGGACGTCGCGAGGAAGGCCAACCCGCCACTGACCTATGGCTCCCCCGGCGTTGGCACCACCGGGCACGCGCTGCCCGCGATGATCGCGCTGACACTGGGCATCGAGATGGAGCACGTACCCTATCGCGGCACCGGCCCCGCCCTGACCGACGTGCTGGCTGGCCGGCTGAGCATGATCACCAATGCCCTGGCGCCGCTGAAGCCGCATATCGAGTCCGGGGCGCTGCGCGCCATCGCGCTGGCCGCGCCCAAGCGCTCCGCCGTCATGCCGGACATCCCCACCACGGCCGAGCAGGGCTATCCGCAGATCATCTCCTCCACCTGGTACGGGCTGGTCGGGCCGAAGGACATGCCAGCGGATCGCGTGTCCGCGCTGCACGCGGCGCTGAACGCCACCCTGGCCGATGAGACCGTCCGTAAGCGTCTTCTGGAGGAGGGCGTGGAGGTGGAGCCGAGCCCCAGGCCGGCCGATTATGCCCACTTCCTGCGCGAGGACCGCGAGCGCTGGGCCGATGTGGTGCGCCGCGCCAAGATCCGCGCTGAGTGATCCCTATGCCCGATCGCGCGCCCCTGGCCCGCATCGCAGTGCTCGATGATTTCGGCGCCGCCGCCGAGAGTGCTGCGGACTGGTCTGGCTTGCCCGTAATCTTTCTGCACGATCATGTTGAGGATGAAGCGGTGCTGGCGGAACGGCTGATGGACTGCGACGCCGTAGTGATGATCCGCGAGCGCACGCGCTTCCCCCGCTCCCTGATCGAGAGATTGCCGGCGCTGCGGCTGGTCGTCACCACCGGGATGACGAATCGGACACTGGACATGGACGCCTGCGCCGCGCGTGGTATCCCCGTTTGCGGCACCCGTTCGCTCAACACGCCGACGGTCGAGATGACCTGGGCGCTCCTCCTCAGCCTCGCCCGCCGCATACCCTGGGAGGACAAGGCCCTGCGCGAGGGCCAATGGCAGACCGGCGCCGGGCGCAGCCTGGAGGGCGCGACGCTGGGCGTGCTGGGGCTGGGCAAGCTCGGCCGCCAGGTAGCCGCGCTCGGGAAAGCCTTCGGTATGGAGGTGATCGCCTGGAGCGCTAACCTGACGGAGGAGGCCGCCGCGGCGGCTGGCGCTCGGCGCGTGGAGAAGGAGGCGCTGTTCCGCAGCGCCGATATCGTGACGCTGCACCTCGTTTTGGGGGAGCGCACACGCGGCGTGGTGGGCCGGGCGGAAATTGCCGCCATGAAGCCCGGCGCCCTGCTGGTGAATACTGCCCGCGCCGGGCTCGTGGATCAGGAGGCCCTGATTGCGGCGCTGCATTCCGGCCGTCTCGGCGGCGCGGCACTGGATGTGCACGAGATCGAGCCGATGCCGCCCAGCCATCCGCTGCTGCAAGCACCACGCACCATCCTCACGCCGCATCTCGGCTACGTCACGGCCGAGAATTATCGCCTCTACTTCGAGGGCGCGGTGGAATGCCTCCGCGCCTGGAATGCCGGGTTGCCGCTGCCACGCCCGCTGAACGCCATGCAGCCCGCCTCGCCATGAAGGACCAAGCCATGCAGAGCGAAGCTTCCTACAACGCGATCACGCTGAAGGTCGAAGGCGCTGTCGCCACCCTTACCCTCAACCGGCCGGAGGTGCGCAACGCCATCGACGACGCGATGCGCTACGAGATGCTCGATGCGCTGGATCGCGTGGCGAAGGACAATGAGGTGCGGGCCCTGGTCATCACCGGCGCTGGCAAGGGGTTCTGCTCCGGCGGCGACGTGAAGAGCATGAAGCAGCGCCTGAGCGTTCCGCCCGGCGAGGTGGCGATCAACGGCTGGCGCCGCCAGCACCGCACGCACCACATGATCTCCGCGCTGCACACCCTCCCCAAGCCCACCATCGCCGCAGTGAACGGCGCGGCCACGGGGCTGGGCTGCGACCTGGCACTGTGCTGCGATTTCGTCGTCGTGTCCGATGCCGCGACCATGGCCATGACCTACATCCATCGTGGGCTGATCCCGGATGGCGGTGGCATGTATTTCCTGCCGCGCCGCGTTGGGCTTTCCCGTGCGAAGGAACTGATCTTCTCCGGCCGCACCGTCCAGCCCGAGGAGGCACTGCGCCTCGGCATGGTGGACCGCGTCTCCCCTGCCGATACGCTGGTGGCCGATGCCCAGGCCTGGGCCGCTGAGCTATCCCGCGCCGCGCCAGGCGCCATCGCGCTGAGCAAGACCATCCTGGACCAGACCTTTGAACTGACGGCCGAGCAGGTCTTCTCCCTCGGTAGCCAGGCGCAGGCCATCTGCTACTCCTCGAAGGAGCACCTGGAATCCGTGGCTGCTTTCTTGGAGCGCAGCGCGAAGCGGAAGGAGGCCAAGTCGTGAGCGACGCCATCGCCCGCCTTCTGCGCCCGCGCAGCGTCGCCGTCATCGGCGCCTCGGCTGATGCCACGAAGATGACGGGGCGGCCCGTCGGCTATCTCCGCAAGCATGGCTTCACCGGCGAGATCTATCCGGTGAATCCCCGGGTTTCCGAGATTGCGGGCCTGACCTGCTACCCCGACATCGCCTCCCTACCCCAGGCGCCAGATGCCGCCATCGTGCTGCTGGGACCGGAGCGTGCGGAAGCGGCCGTGCGGGACCTCGCGAAACGCGGCACCGCCGCCGCCATCGTGCTCGCCAGCGGTTATGGCGAGGCGGATGAGGAAGGAGCGAGGCGCCAGCAGGCGCTGAAGGAAGCGGCAGGCTCGATGCGCCTGCTCGGCCCCAACACGATCGGGCTGGTCAACCTGACGGACCGGATCACGCTTTCCGCCACCGGCGCGCTGGAAATTGGCAACCTGCCGGCGGGGCGCATCTCCGTTGTGTCTCAGAGTGGCGGCATACTGGGGTCGCTGCTTTCCCGTGCCGCCGATCGCGGCATCGGCTTTGCCAAGCTGGCTTCCACCGGCAATGAGGCCGATCTCGATAGCACCGACCTGATCGAGCACCTGGTCGAGGACGAGGCCACCACCGTCATCGCCGCCTATATGGAGGGCCTGCGCCGCCCCGAACAATTCCGCAAGGTGGCGCTGCGGGCGGCCGAGATCGGCAAGCCGATCGTTGTCTTCAAGGTCGGGCGTTCGGAGTCCGGTGCGCGGTCGGCCAGTTCCCACACGGGCGCGCTGGCGGGGGCCGATCAGGTCTATGACGCGCTGTTCCGTCAATGCGGCGTGATCCGTGCCCAGACCTTCGCGGACCTGCTCGACATTCCCGCGGCGCTGGCTGCTGGGCGGCGCGCGGCGGGGAAGCGCGTGGCCATTCTGACCTCCACCGGCGGCGCCGGGACGCTGGTCGCGGACAGCCTGGGCCTCGCAGGCTTCGACGTACCCGTGCCGGATGCCACTACAGCCGCCCGCATCGGCGCACTGACAGGCGAGGAGGCTTCGGCCGGGCGGAACCCCGTGGATGTGACGCTTGCCGGGCTCCGCCCGGACATCTTCCGCGGCTGCATCGACGCTTTGCAGGAAAGCCCGACTTACGACGCGACGGTAGTGATTGTCGGCTCTTCCGCCCTGGCGCAGCCGAGCCTCGTGGCGGATGCGGTGGTGGAGTGCCAGGCGCGCAGCGGCAAGCCCATTCTGGCCTATGTCAGCCCGCATGCGCCGGAGGTGACGCGGCTGCTGAATGGGCAGGGCATTCCGGCCTTCACGGCACCTGAAAGCTGCGCCTCGGTGCTCGCTGCCTTGCAGCCGCGCGCCGCGCCCGCGCCGGCCACTTCCGCGCCGGCCAAGGCCGATGCCGGGATTGCCGCCCTTCCGGCCGGGGCGCTGAATGAAGCCGAGAGCAAAGCCCTTTTCGCCCGCTTCGGCCTGCCGGTGACGCGCGAGGCGGTGGCGACGGATCCTGCCGGAACCACGGCGGCGGCGCAGGGGCTGGGCGAGAAGCTCGTGCTCAAGATCCTGTCGCGGGAGATCCTGCATAAGAGCGACCTGGGCGGAGTGAAGATCGGCCTGAATCCCGCCGAGTTGCCCGCGGCTGCCACGGCGATGCTCGACGGACTGGCCCGGGCCGGGGCGCCAAAGCCGGAGGGCTTCCTGGTGCAGGAGATGGTGAAGGGCGAGGCCGAGATGATCCTCGGCTTCAACCGCGATCCGCAGCTCGGCCCCGTGATCCTGCTGGGCATGGGCGGGGTGGCGGCAGAGCTGCTGAAGGACACCACCCTCCGCCTGCTGCCGATCACCCGCGCGGATGCGGAGGGCATGATCGAGGATCTCCGCACCGCCCCGCTGCTGCGCGGCTATCGCGGCGCGCCGAAGGCCGATGTCCCGGCTCTGGTGGATGCGATCCTGGCCTTCGCCGCCATGGCGGAGGCGGCCGGGGAGCGGCTGATGGAAGCGGAGGTGAACCCCCTTTTCGTCCTGCGGGAGGGAGAGGGCGTGCGTGCCGTCGATGGCCTCGCGGTGCTGCGTTAGGGGCAGGGCTTCCAGCCCGGCCCGCGGCCTGCCATAGCACGCGCATGGCGCCAGGGCCGGCGGTCCTGCGTCCTCCCTGTGGCCAATGCCCATGGCCGCAGTTCTGCACCGGAGGCCCCCGCCTTGGTTCCGCTTCCTGAGATGCATAGCCGGCTGCCCGAACCCGCCCGATGCGTTCCAACAACGATGCTGACGCGCCGGAGGGACATCCTGTGAGCAACGGCCAGTTCCGGCGCTCCCTGCTGCCGGGGATCGAGCACATCTCTTTGGCGGCTGCGGAGGCCGCGGGGCTGGCCCGCTTCGCTGGCCTGCCGGCCAGTCTGCGTATCCTGGCGGAGGATTCCCTGCGTCACGGCGAGGATGACGCGGCCGCCGCCATCGCCGCCCGCGCGCCGGGTGCCACGATTCGGCTCCGCCCGGCCCGCATCCTCATGCAGGACAGCTCCGGCGTGCCGGTTCTGGCCGATCTTGCCGCTCTGCGCGACGCAGCCGATGACCCTTCGGCGGTGGAGCCGGCCATTCCCGTTGATCTGGTGGTGGATCATTCGGTGGAGGTGGATGTCCACGGCACACCCGATGCCGCGGAGGCGAATCTCGCCATCGAGTTCCGCCGCAACGCGGAGCGCTACCGGTTCCTGCGCTGGGCCGAGGGCGCCTTCCGCCGGTTCCGCGTGGTGCCGCCCGGGGCTGGCATCATTCACCAGGTGAATCTTGAGATCCTGGCCGAAGGCGTCGTGCTGCGCGACGGGCTGGCCTTCCCCGACACCATGCTGGGCACGGACAGCCACAGCACCATGGTCAATGCGCTTGGCGTGCTCGGCTGGGGCGTGGGCGGGATCGAGGCACTGGCGGCCATGCTGGGCCGCTCCGTCGCGCTGCGCGTGCCACGCGTGGTGGGCGTGCAGCTTTCCGGCCGCCTCGCCCCGGGAGTCACCGCAACCGACCTGGCGCTGACCCTGACCGAGTTGCTGCGGCGCCACGGCGTAGTGGGCAAGCTGGTGGAGTTCGACGGCGCTGGGCTGGACGCCCTCGCCCTCGCGGATCGGGCGACAGTGGCCAACATGGCCCCGGAATACGGCGCCACCATGGGCTTCTTCCCCGTGGATGAGGAAACGCTGCGCTATCTTCGGCTGACCGGCCGCTCAGAGGATAAGGTTGCGCTGGTCGAGGCCTATGCGAAGGCACAGGGCCTCTGGCGCGCGGATGGCGCGCGCGACTTCGACGAGGTGCTGCGTTTCGATCTCGGCGTGGTGGAGCCCTGCGTGGCCGGTCCTTCCCGCCCTCAGGAGCGGCGTCGCCTGGCCGAGATCCCGGCCACCCTGCCCCCGGCCCAGGATACGCCGGGGAATGCCGTAATCCAGAACGGCGACATCGCCATCGCCGCGATCACGAGCTGCACCAATACGGCCAACCCCGCCTCCATGCTCCGCGCCGGACTGCTTGCCCGCGCGGCACGCCAGCGCGGGCTTAAGCCGAAGCCGTGGGTGAAGGCCTCGCTCTCACCGGGCTCGCGCGTCACGACCGACTACCTAGCAAAGGCGGGACTGCTCGAGGATCTCGCGGCGCTCGGCTTCGCCCTCGCGGGCCATGGCTGCATGACCTGCATGGGCAACTCAGGGCCACTCGACCCCGTGATCGAGAGCACCATCCGCGAGAACGGGCTGAATGTCGCCGCCGTGCTCTCGGGCAACCGCAATTTCGAGGGGCGGGTGCATCCGCTCTGCCGGCTGGGCTATCTCGCCTCACCGCCGCTGGTCGTCGCCTATGCGCTGGCGGGGACGCTGCGCCGGAACCTGACCAGGGAACCGCTTGGCCATGACGCCGAGGGGCGCCCTGTGATGCTGTCCGAGCTTTGGCCCGACGAGGCAGCGCTGGCGCAAGCCGAGAGCATGCTCACCCCTAACCTGTATCGGACACGGGCCGAGGACGCATTCGCCGGCTCCTCTGCCTGGCAGGCGATGGCGGCGCCATCAGGCCACTGCTTCCCTTGGGATACCGGAAGCGGCTTCCTGCGCCCGCCCCCCTTCGCCACTGGTCCGGTCGCAGCGCCGCAACTGCTTGCGGATGTACGGGGCGCGCGCATTCTCGCCCTTCTCGGCGATGACGTGACCACCGACCACATCTCGCCCATTTCCCGCATTCCCGCGGACTCCGAAGCGGGATCCTGGCTGATCGCGCAGGGTGCGGCGCGGGACGACCTGCAATCCTACAGTGCGCGGCGCGTGAACCACGAGGTGATGGCGCGCGGCAGCTTCGCCAATCTGCGGCTGCGCAACTGGCTCGTGCCGGGGCGGGAGGGCGGCTTCACCCGGCTTTTGCCGGGCGAGGAGATCACCACCATCCACGGCGCTGCGGAGGCCTATGCCGCGGCGGGCGTCCCGGCCGTGGTAGTGGCCGGGCGCAACTATGGCGCGGGCTCGGCGCGGGACTGGGCGGCCAAGGGCACGCGCATCCTCGGCATCCGCGCCGTGGTTGCGGAGAGCTTCGAGCGCATCCACCGCGCCAATCTTGTCGCCATGGGCGTGCTGCCTCTGGCCTTCCAGCCCGGTGAGAGCCAGACGACGCTGGAGTTGACGGGAGAGGAGGAGGTGGACCTCCTTGGCCTGCCGGACGCCCTGCAGCCGGGCGGCACCGTGGTCGCGCGCTTCCGTCGAGGCGAGCGCAGCCTGGAAACGCGGCTGTTGTGCCGCATCGAGACGAAGGAGGAGGCCGAGGACCTGATCGGCGGGGGCATCCTGCCCCGCATTGCCGCGCAGTATCGGCGAGACCGGGCGGCGTAAGGGAAGATGCTGGGGGAGGTATCCCCCAGCATCTATCGTCCGTAGATCCGATCCAGCGCCTCGGCCACCCTGATCAACTGCTCCGACGCCGGGTCGAAGCGGTCCCCGCCAGCGAGGCGTGTCGCCCAGTTCGCTGCCGCGCGGCCGCCCCATTCGTCCGGCGGCGTCGCCAGCCTTTCCCGCGACGTGCCGCGGAAGCGCTCGGCGGTGAAGTCGTAGAAGGAACCATTCTGGTTGCGCAGCGCCGCGCCGCCCGCAGTGCCGTGGAACTCCGCCGCGATCACGGCATCACAACCCGCATGCAGGTTCCAGGAGCAGGTGAGACGCACCACCGCCCCGGTCTCCAGTTCCAAGCTGGCCACCGCATAGTCTTCCACCCGGTCGGTGCGCCCGGCCAGCGGCTCGCCACCGGCGAAGAGCGAGCCCTCCACGCGCGTGATCTTCGGGAAATCCAGCGCCCAAAGAGCAAGATCCACCAGATGCACGCCCAGATCCATCACGCAGCCGCCGCCCGAAAGCGCGGGATCACGGAACCACGGCTTGTCCGGTCCATAGGCGTTGTGAAAGACGAGATCCACCGCATAGGGACGTCCCAGCTCGCCGACCATAATGGCTTCGCGGATGCGGCGCATGCCCTCGGTGAAACGGTAGGACAGGTCCACTTCCAGCAGGCGGTCGGCCTTGCGCGCGGCTTCCACCACGGCGCGGACCTCTGTTGCGGTTCGGCCCAGTGGCTTCTGGCAGAACACCGCCGTGCCGCGCTCCAGCGCCTGAATAGATTGCGCGGCGTGCATCGCGCTTGGCGTAGCAATCACCACGCCGTCGACATCCAGGGACAGGATTTCGTCCAGGCTGCCAACGAGCTTGGCGCCCGGAGCGAGCTTCTGCGCCTCTGCCACCATGTCCGGTGAGGGATCGGCGATGGCCATAGCCTCAACCACCCCGGTATTCAGGATGGCCTGCATGCGGTGCCGGCCGATCCAGCCGACACCGAGGAATCCGATGCTCGGGCGCGTCACTGGAAGCGCACCACGGCTTTGAGAAAGCCGTCCGGCCGGTCCCGCGTGTCGTTCAACGCGGCATCCAGGCGCTCCAGCGGGTAGTCGTGCGTGAAGAGCGGTGTGGGATCGAAGGCGCCCGCCTCAATCGCCGCCACCGCATCGCGGATGCCCTGCACATAGATCTTCGGATCGCGCTCATGGGCATTGATCACGTCCAGGCCACGCCAGTTCCACAGCCACATATTCACCTGTCGTGGCCCATCCTGGTGGTAGCCAGCAACGATGAGGCGGCCCCGCTCCTTGCAAAGCTCCGCGGCAAGGTCGAGCGGCCACTGCTTGCCCACGGCCTCGATCACCACGTCGCAGAAGCTGCCATTGGTCAGCTCCTTCACCCGGCTGATGATGCCGTTGTGGTCTTCCATCGGAATGGTCTCGGCGGCGCCCATGTCACGCGCGAGGTCGAGGGAGAAGGGCCTCCGGGAGATGGCGATGACGCGGGCGCCCGCATTCGTCGCCAGCTTCGTCAGGATGGCGCCGAGAAAACCGACACCGATAATGGCGACCGTCTGGCCCGCCTTGATCTCGCTGCGCCGGAAGATGTTCATGGCGCAGCCCAGCGGTTCCCCGGGGAAGGGCTGGCCGGCGAGGGATGCCGGAAGCGGCACGACGTTCGCTGCGTCGGCAAGGTCGTATTCGGCATAGCCGCGATAGGTCAGGGCGGCGACGCGGTCGCCGATGGAAAGGCCCTGGACCCCCTCCCCGAGCGCGTCGACTGTGCCCCAGGCCTCATGGCCGAGATCGCCGGGCTCGGTGGGGAACTTCATCCAGTCCGGGCCGGACCAGGGCGTGAGATTGGAAGCGCAGACGCCGCAGCCTTCCAGGCGCAGGCGGACTTGCCCCGGGCCAGGCTCGGGGCGGGCGACCTGCTGCACCTGCACCTGGCCGGGCCCGGTCAGGACGGCGGCACGCATGCGCTCGGCGGTGGTACTCATGAAATTGTCCTGGCTGATATCCTGGCGCGCGCGTCCCTGCGGCCCGCGGCTGCCTCGAAGAAAAAACGAAGGGGTCCGGGGAAGAATTTCTTCTTCCCCGGCCTTTCTCAAACCGCGACCGCCGCCTTGGCCGGGGCGTAGCGCCGGATCATGGAAGCGCAGAATTCCGCGAACTCGGCCGGATCCTGGGGCGGGCTGGTGTGGTGCGGGGCAATGCCGCGATGCTCCGGCGTGAAGCAGAAGGTCACGGTCACGTCGAAATCAGCCAGCGCCTCCATCTGCCGGTCGAACCAGTCCAGCGCGTTGGGGCGGAAGCTGTCGGCCCAGGAGAGGCCGGTGCGGAGATAGGTGACGCCGAGGCGCTTCATCCAGGCCACCGCGTCATCCAGCCGGTGATCCTCGAAATGGAACCACTGGCACAGGCCCATATGCGGCGTGTGCTTGGCGAAGTTCTCGATGGCCGGCTTGGGCGATCCATCCTCGCGCAGCAGGCCCATGTAGAAATGGCGGTAATAGGAGGAGCCCTCGGCCTCCCGGTGGCGGGTGGTGGCGCCCCAGGCCTGCGGCAGGTCATAGAGGCTGTACCAGTGGATGCGCGGAGCCTTGCCGATCAGCAGTTCGGCCGTGCGGTCCACACCCCAGACCTGCACCTCTTCCGCCCCGAAAGTGGAGATGCCGACCTCACTCACCCAGATCGGCTTGTCCGTGACGGCGCGGATCTCCTGGATTTTCTCCGGCCACTCCCCGATCTTCCAGAGGTTCCAGTCGAGCGGGAAGCCGTGCACGGCCACCACGTCGATCTCCTCCATCACGCCGCGGCCCTCCATGTTCTGGATGAAGGACGGGTCGATGGGCGAAATGCCGCCGAGCACGCGCGGAATGTCGGGATTGGCCGCCTTGATGGCACGGCCGGCGGCCTTCGCCGTCTCCGCGAACATCGCCCAGCCCGGATCAATCTCGGGGTCCCAGTGGGACTTGTTGTTGGGCTCGTTCCAGATCATCGCGGCTTCGATCATGCGCGCGGTTCCTTTGTCGGGTAGACGGCGCCGGCGCCCCAGGGGGCTTCCACGCGCCGGCACAGATAGACCTCCTGTTCCGGGTGCTCGAGAATCTCGAAGCCGGCGGAGCGAAGCATGCCCTCCGCGGCCGCGGCATTCGGCACCCACCAGTTGGTCGGATCACCGGTGTAGCGATGTTCAATAAAATGCAGCTTCGGATAGGTTAAGCGATTGAAGATGGCCGTTTCCGCGAAGGGATAGTCACCCTCCAACGGCTCCACCTCCGTCGCGCCCCGCTGCATGGACTGGAACAGCAGCAGATCGCCGGCCACGTGCTCATGGATCAGGTCCAGCGCCAGCAACGGATGACGCAGGTGGTAAAGGACGCCCATGAAAATGACGAGATCGAAGCGCTCGCCCAGCGTGCCGACCTCATAAACGGAGAGGTTGCGGAACTCGGCCTCCAGCCCCGTCACCTCGGAAGCCAGGCGTGCCTGGGCGAGGTAGCGGTCGTCGGAATCGATGCCCAGCACGCGGGCCGCGCCGCGCCGCTTCATCTCCAGGGAGTAGAAGCCGGCGTTGCAGCCGATATCGAGCACGGTCTTCCCCGTCAGATCGGCAGGCACGACATGGGCGAAGTGCTTGAACTTGCTGGCGGGGTAGTTCCAAAGGAAGTGGTTCGGCGCGGTCTGAACGCCGCCAAGGTCGAGATTGTGAAACCAATCACCCAGGGCCTCGACGCGCCGGCGAATCTCTTCCTTGGAGAGGCTAGCGGCTTGGCTCATCGGGTCGCGTCCTCTCCAGCCATGGCAGGGCTAAGGGGTCCGAGGATCCGCACGGGCGCGGCGTCCAGTCGCGCGAGCACCTCCAGCAATTCATCCACACGGTGGGCGCAGCTATGGCGCGCGCGGATGGTTTCCAGCCCGCTCGCCACCACGGATTGCCGCAGCGCGGGGTCGTCCCGCAGAGCGCTGAAGTGGCGCACCATCTCGGCCTCGTCCCGCGCCGTCAGATAATCCTGGCCCGGGCGGAACAGATGCTCGGAATCCTGCCAGGGCGCGGATACGAGGGGAATTCCGCAGGCCAGCGCCTCAAAGACTCGGATGGTCGGGATGCCCGGCAACATTTCCACATAGAAGCGGCGTGGCACATGCACGGTGGCGAGATGGCGTGCAAAGATTTCCGGTGCGCGGGCATTCGGGAGCCAGCCCCGATAGCGCACGCCGTAGCGGCCCAGCATGGCCCGCGCCTCGTCCGGGTAGCGCACGCCGAAGATGTCGAGCGGCAGGCCGACAGTCTGTGCCGGGCGCATGAGGAAGCTTTCCAGCTCCGCCGTGCGCTCGCCATCGCCCCAATTTCCGATCCAGACCAGCCCCTCACGCGGGCCTTCCTCGGTGGGCGGGTGGAAAAGGCGCGTATCCGCCGCCTCATGCCAGACAAAGACGCGGTCGCCCCAGCCCCAGCCGCGATACACCTCGGCCAGGGTTGCGCCGAAGGCCAGCACGCCGTCATAGCCGTCCAGGTCGAAGCGGCGGATCGCCTCCGGATCGCTGACAGCGCGATGATGCGTATCGTGGAACAGCAAGGTGAAGGGCGCGCCGTTCCGGCGCAGGCGCCCGACTGCCGCCACCAGATCCGGCTCGTTCCACTCATGCATGATCACGAGGTCGGCGCCGTCCAGAGCGGCCTCTACCTCGCCGCAACCAGAGAAGGCGCGAGAGGTCAGCTCGGGATAATTCGCACGGAATGCATCCAGCCCGGCCTCGCCATGGTCGCGCAGCAGGTTTTCCAAGCTCCAGGCGCCCTGAGGCTCCAGCGACAGCACCTCATGGCCGCGATGCACCATGTCCCGCAGCACACCACGGAGGAAATGCGCGTTGCCGTGGTTCCAGCAAGAGGCGAGGGAGTGGGTGAGGTAAACGAGCTTCACGCGGCAGCAGTCCCTGGCAGCAACAGGCTGCGATACACCGCAAGCATGGTCTCCGCCATGGCCTCCACTGTGTAGCGCGCCGCCCGTTGGCGCGCAGCCTCGCCCAGCCGGGCGCGTTCAGCGCTGTTCTCCGCCAGCCCCGCGATGGCCATGGTGACGGCCACATCGTCCTGCGGCGGCACGAAAAGAGCAGCCCCGTCCCACAACTCCCGGAAGCTCGGGATGTCGGAGAGGACGAGCGGGCAGCCAGCCTGAGCGGCCTCAAGAACGGCGAGCCCAAAGGGTTCGTAGAGCGCCAGGGATACGTAGATCGGAGCCGCGCGGAGCCACGTGGCGAGCGCGGTTTCGTCCAGCCGGCCCAAGCAGCGCAGATGCGTGACCGAGACCCTGGTTCCATCCGGTCCGTCCAGCGGCCCTGCGGCAAAGACGGGCAGATCCAACCGTGCCGCGGCACGGTCGAGCGTTTGGATATTCTTGCCGGCATCCCAGAACCGGCCGGCTGTAAAGGCCATAACCGGCGGCACTTCCGCCAATGCGGTTCCCGCCGCAGCAATCGGCCTGCGGCCATTATGGACGGCAACGGGCATCCGGGGCAGTGCATAACGGCGTGCCGTCGCCTCTGCCAGGGCGCGACTCGGCACCACCAGGGTGGAGGCGGAAAGGAAGCCGCGCCGCATCAGATCGGTGCGCCAGGCGAAATCCGGCGGCAAGTCGCCACCGCGCACGGCGTCCCACCAGGTTGCGACGCAAGAATGGGACACGGCCAGGACGGGCACCGGGAAGCCACCACCCGCGGCATGGGCGGGGCTGTTGAGATGGATAAGATCCACCCGCGTCTTCTGCGCCAGGGCCGAGAGTGCCTGCCCCGCACGCAGCACCACCTCGGATTGACCCGCGAGCCAGTCCAGCGGCAGCCCTGTAAGCTGGATCTCCAGCCCGGGGACTGCCGCTGCCTGCGCCATCTGGTCCGGCGTCGGATCGGGACCGAGCACCGCCAGCACCGTCGTCACGCCATGCGGGGCAAGCCCGGCCGCCAGATCCAGCGCATAGGTCCAGACCCCACCCGCCGCATCCGCCGTCATCAGCAGGCGGAGGCCGTCTTCCCCGCCGGAAGTCACGCGCTTGCCGGTTCGGGCGCGGCGCGCTCCTGCCGCAGCCACTGGGCCAGCGCGGCGACGCCTTCACGCCAGGGCCGGGCCGGGCGCAGCCCGAGTTCACGAATCGCGCGGCTGGTGTCGGACACGTAGTAGCGCTGATCCCCGGCCCGCCAATCGGAATAATGCGTCTCGACGGGATGGTTGGTCAGGTCGCCGATATGCCCGAGCAACTGCCGCAGGCTGATCGCATTGGCCGGCCCGCCGCCCAGGTTGAAGGCGCGGCCACTAATCGCACCGATGCGACGCCAAGCCGCGAGATAGGCGTCCACCGCATCGCCGACATCCAGCACGTCCCGCACCTGGCAGCCATCGCCGAAGATGCTGACGGGCTCGCCGCGCAGCGCGCGGAGGACGAAATGGGCGACCCAGCCTTGATCCTCGGTGCCCATCTGGCGCTGGCCGTAGATGCAGCTCATCCGCAGCACCGCCGTCGGTACGCCAAAGGAGCGGCCAAAATCAAGGACATACTGGTCCGCCGCGCCCTTGGAGCAGCCATAGGGCGTGTGGAAGTCGAGTGAGCGATCCTCGCTGACGCCGCGCGCGCGGATAACGGGATCAACGGGCACATAGGCCTCGCCCTCCAGCTCCAGCGCGATATCCGCCAGGTCACCATAGACCTTGTTGGTGCTGGCGAAGATCAGCGGCACCTTCCCGCCCCGGCGCCGCAGCGCGTCGAGCAGGTTGAAGCTGGCCGCGAGGTTGATGTCGAAATCTTCGCGCGGGTCGATCAGGCTGGTGGTCACCGCCACCTGCGCCGCCATGTGAAAAACCGCGCCGGCTTGACCGGCCGCCGCGGACAGCGAGGCCGTGTCGCGCACATCGGCAATGGTGGCCGAAATGCGCTTCGGATGACGGCGCTTCAGCCA
Source organism: Roseomonas chloroacetimidivorans (assembly GCF_049629625.1). NCBI lineage: Bacteria > Pseudomonadati > Pseudomonadota > Alphaproteobacteria > Acetobacterales > Roseomonadaceae > Roseomonas > Roseomonas chloroacetimidivorans. The sequence continues at coordinate 122,024 of NZ_JBNBZS010000010.1, forward strand.
GGCGAGATTGGTGTCCACACCCGGGCGCGAAAGCGCATCATAAATAAGAACGTCATGACCCTCGGAGGCCAGACGGTCCGCGAGGTTGGAGCCGATGAAGCCAGCGCCGCCGGTGACGAGGATAGGCTGCCGCCCTGTGACGGCCGGGGCGGCCGGTGCCGTGGAATGGGTCACGCCACGAGTCCCCGCAGCTCCAGTTCGTTCCGCGCCTGACTCACCCGGTCGCGCGCCTGCTGCTTCGCCACCCATTCGGCCAGTTCCGCCAGATCGGCGTTGAAGTCGAGATGCTGGGTCTCGTAGCCCAGCTCCTGCCGCGCCTTGGTGATGTCCGGGATATTATGGCGGATATCGCCCGCACGGGCCTTGCCGGCGATCTCCGGTGCCAGACCGTTACGGCCCATCGCCTTGGCGAGATCGGCAGCCACATCCTGCACCGTGCGATCCACGCCGCTGGCGATATTGAACACGCCGCCCGGTGCGTTCTGGTGATCGAGGGCAAGAAGGAAGGCGCGCGCCACATCCTCGACATGAACGAAGTCACGGCGCTGCAGCCCATCTTCGAAAATCATCGGCGGCTGGCCATTCTGTAGCCGCGCGGCGAAGATCGCGAGCACGCCGGTATAGGGGTTAGAGAGCGCCTGCCCGGCGCCATAAACATTCCACAGACGCAATGCCACACCCTCCATGCCATAGGCGGGCGCGACATTGAGCGTCAGGCGTTCCTGCGTGTACTTGGTAATGGCGTAGACTGAAGCGAGATTCGGGCGCTTCCACTCCGGCGTCGGCACGGGGATAAGAGGGCGCCCCTGCGAGTCCACCGGGTCCCAGGGGGCATCAGGCCCGCTGCGCGGCGTACGAATCGCATCTTCAACCAGCTTGCCATCCGCGTCGCGATACAGGCCCTCACCATAAATGCTCATGGAGGAAGCGACGACAACGCGCTTGACCGGATTGTCGATAAGTTGCTGGAACAGCATCGCCGTGCCGCCGTCATTGACCGAGACGTAGCGGTCGATCGCGTACATGCTCTGGCCGACGCCGACCTCTGCGGCGAGGTGCACGACCTTATCGATACCCTTCAGTGCCCGGCGCACCGCGTCGGCATCGCGCACGTCGCCGGTGATGACCTCCACATCCGCGTCGAGACCGTCCGCGCCACGATCGGCGTGCACCTGCTCGATGAAGCTGTCGAGCACGCGAACATGATCACCCCGGTCGAGCAGGGCGCGGGAAACATAGCGCCCAATGAACCCGGCTCCGCCGGTGATCAGGATCGATTCGGCCAAATGCTCGCCCTCCAGTCCTCACTCGCGACCATCCACAGGCCTCGATGCTCCCACGGGAGTTATGGAGCGCCTGGCCTCCCGGCCCTGTCCATCCCCTGGGGAACTCGGGATTCTCTAACCGTTCCGGGAGGTTTGAAGAAGAGCAATGGCCCTATCACATTTTCTTGTAATCAGAGTGAGATAACGCCCGCCATCCGGGCTTGCATTGTCGGCCATCGACAGCGACAGCTAAGTAGATGCAGCAGATGGCGGCTCGCCGGGCGCTGCGGAAACAGGAAACCGACGTATCTGATGGTCGCTCCGCTACGTATGTCTGCCCATCGCCAGCCTCCGACGCAACAGCCGTCAGAAGGCGTCCCGTCGTGAGCCGGGGCGGACTCCGCGTCGCTGTCGTTGGCGTCGGCAATTGCGCGTCCTCCTTCGTGCAGGGCCTCACCTATTACCGTGATGCCGCGGCGAATGAGCCGGTGCCGGGGCTGATGAATGTCGAACTTGGTGGCTACCACGTGCGGGATATCGAGGTCTCCGCGGCCTTCGATGTGAACGCCGCCAAAGTGGGGCGCGATCTGGCCGACGCCCTGCTGGCGCCGCCAAACAACACCCATCGATTCGCGGAGGTGGCGCCGACCGGCATAAAGGTGGAACGTGGCGCGACCTTCGATGGCCTCGGGCGCTATCTGAGCGCCGAGATCACCGAATCGGACGCGCCGGTCGCCGATGTGGCCGGAATCCTGGAGCGGTCGCGGACCGACATCCTGGTCTCCTACCTGCCGGTCGGCTCCCAGCGCGCCACGGAATGGTATGCGGAGCAGGCCTTGAAGGCCGGCTGCGCCTTCGTGAACTGCATTCCCGTCTTCATCGCCTCCAACCCCGAATGGCGGAAGCGCTTCGAGCAGCGCGGCCTGCCGATCATCGGGGACGACATCAAGAGCCAGGTCGGCGCCACCATCGTGCACCGGGTGCTGGCGAACCTGTTCCGCGAACGCGGCGTGCGCCTTGACCGCACCTACCAGCTCAATTTCGGCGGAAATTCCGACTTCCTGAACATGCTGGAGCGCGAGCGGCTGGAGTCGAAGAAGATCTCCAAGACCCAGGCGGTGACCAGCCAGTTCGACATCCCCCTGCCGGCCGAGAACGTGCATGTCGGGCCAAGCGACCATGTGCCCTGGCTGACGGACCGCAAATGGGCCCAGATCCGGCTGGAAGGCACGGGCTTTGGCGGCATGCCGCTGAATATCGAGCTGAAGCTGGAGGTGTGGGACTCGCCGAACTCCGCCGGAGTCGTGATTGACGCGGTGCGCTGCGCCAAGATTGCGCTGGACCGCGGAATCGCGGGAGCGCTGGTTGGGCCATCGAGCTATTTCATGAAGTCCCCACCCCAGCAGTTCACTGATGACGAGGCCCGCGAGCGCACCCTGCGCTTCGTGGCGGGCGAGGGCTGAGGTGGACGGGTGGCCACCACCTTCTTTCTCGTGCGGCACGCCGCCCATGACCGCGTGGGCAGCGTGCTCTGCGGCCGGATGCCGGCCGTGAGTTTGGGCGAGCCCGGCCGCCGCCAGGCTGCCGCCCTGGCGGAACGATTGGCGGGCGAGCGAATCGATGCCGTCTATACGAGCCCGCTGGAGCGCGCGCGCGAAACCGCGGCCCCGATCGCAGCCCGCCTGGGTCTTGCGCCAAGGGTGAGCGAGGCCATGGTGGAAATCGACTTCGGTGACTGGACCGGCCGCACCTTCGAGTCGCTTGAGGGCGATCCGGACTGGACCCGCTGGAATGGGGCGCGCGCCACTGCGCGCGTGCCGGGCGGCGAATCCATGGCGGAGGTTCAGGCCAGGGCGATCGGCGGATTGGAGCGCCTGCGGCGGGCCGATGCGGAGGAGCGGATCGTGGTGGTCAGCCACTGTGACGTGATCAAGGCCGTGCTGGCCTCGTATCTTGGATTGACCCTGGATGGACTCGCCCGTTTCGACGTCGCGCCCGCCTCGGTAAGCGCCGTGGTGTCCTGGGATGGTGGAGGAAAGGTGCTGAGCATGAATGAGGCGGTAGCGGCATGAGGATCGCCTTCTACGGCTCGAGCCTTCTCTCTTCCTATTGGAACGGGGCCGCCACCTATTACCGGGGCATGCTGCGCGACCTCGCCGCGCGCGGCCACCAGATCACCTTCTATGAGCCCGACGCCTTCGGCCGGCAGCAGAACCGAGACATCGAGCCGCCCCCCTGGGCGGAGGTGCGCGTCTATCCCGCGACCGAGGAGGCCGTCCGCGCCGTCATGGAAGAGGCCGCGCAGGCCGATGTGGTGGTGAAGGCCAGCGGCGTCGGCGTGTTCGACGATGTGCTGATCACCGGCCTTCTCGCTGCCGCGCGCCCCGACGCGATCCGCATCTTCTGGGATGTGGACGCCCCCGCGACGCTGGCCGAGATCACTCCGGTGCCAGATCATCCCCTGCGTCGCGCCCTGCCCTCGCTCGACCTCGTGCTGACCTATGGTGGCGGTCCGCCGGTGATCGCGGCCTATGAGGGACTCGGCGCCCGGCGCTGTGTGCCCATCTACAATGCGCTCGATCCCGAAACGCATCATCCCGTTCCCCCCGATCCGCGCTTCTCGGGGGATCTGAACTTCCTTGCCAACCGTCTGCCGGACCGCGAGGCGCGGGTGGAGCAGTTCTTCCTGGACGCCGCCGCGCGACTGCCGGATCGTAGCTTCCTGCTGGGAGGCAATGGCTGGCACGACAAGCCGATGCCGCCAAATGTCCGGCAGATCGGCCATGTCGGCACACGGGATCACAACGCCTTCAACACCTCCTCCCTGGCGGTGCTGAATGTCGCGCGGGACAGCATGGCCTCCGTCGGCTACTCGCCAGCCACCCGCGTTTTCGAGGCGGCCGGGGCGGGCGCCTGCCTGATCACCGATGCCTGGGTCGGGCTGGAACTCTTCCTGGCCGAGGGCGATGAGGTGCTGGTCGCGCGTGATGGCGCAGAGGTGGCGGAGCATGTCCGCAACCTTACCCCCGAGCGCGCGAAGGCGATCGGAGAGGCCGCGCGCCAGCGCATCCTGGCCGAGCACACCTATGCGCGTCGCGGCGCTGAAGTGGACGCGCTGCTGCGCCATGAGGCTGCGCGGGTGAGAGAGCGGGGCGTGCCGGCGTGACCGACGGCGCACCACTCCGAATCGTCGTTCTCGGCCTCAGCCTCTCCTCCTCCTGGGGCAATGGCCACGCCACGACCTATCGCGCACTGCTGCGTTCCTTCGTGGGGCGCGGGCATGATGTGCTGTTCCTGGAACGCGACGTACCCTGGTATGCCCAGCACCGAGATCTGGCCGCTCCCGATTTCTGCAGGCTGGAACTCTACCGCGATCTGTCCGAGCTTGAGGCCTGGCGCGGCGCGATCGCCGACGCGGATGCGGTGATCGTTGGCTCCTATGTGCCGGAAGGCGTGGCGGTCGGCCGCATGGTGCAGGACACCGCGCGCGGCGTGACCGCCTTCTACGACATCGACACGCCCGTGACGCTCGCCAAGCTGGAGCGTGGCGACGAGGAGTATCTCTCCCCCTCGCTGATCCCGGGTTATGATGTCTATCTCTCCTTCACCGGCGGCCCGACGCTCGATCGGCTGGAGCGGCAATATGGCTCACCAGCGGCGCGGCAGCTCTATTGCTCCGTCGATGCCAGCGCCTACCGCCCGCTCGACCTGCCTCCGCGCTGGGACCTGAGCTATCTCGGCACCTACAGCCCGGACCGCCAGCCGACGCTGGAGCGACTGCTGCTAGAGCCCGCCCGCCGTGCGCCGGAACTGCGTTTCGCCGTGGCGGGGCCGCAATACCCGAACGACATCGCATGGCCTGCGAATGTGGAGCGCATCGACCACGTGCCGCCGGCCGAGCACCCTGCCTTCTACGCGCGCAGCCGCTTCACCCTGAACGTGACGCGCGCCGACATGATCCGCGCGGGCTACAGCCCCAGCGTCCGCCTTTTCGAGACCGGCGCCTGCGGCGTGCCGATTATTTCCGACCGATGGGACGGAATTGACACCCTTCTTCGCCCGGATGAGGAAATCATCCTCGCCGATGAATCCGATGACGTGCTCCGCGCGTTGCTCGACATGCCCGAGGCACGCCGACGCGACATGGGACGGGCTCTGCGCGAACGCGTCCTTGGGGAGCATACGGCGGCGCATCGGGCGGCCGAGCTGGAGGCGCATCTCCGCGAGGCCCTCTCCCGGCGCGCCGCTCTCGGTCAACCCGCGGACGAACAGGTGACCTCGTGAGGAACGGCAAGACCAAGCTCGTTATGGTCGTCGGCGGGGCCGGCTTCCTTGGCTCCCATATCTGCGACGTTCTGGTCGGCGCGGGCCATCACGTCCTGTGTGTCGACAATTTCCAGACGGGTCAGCGGGAGAATCTCCGGCACCTGCAACGCGATCCGCGCTTCGACCTGATCGAGGCTGATATCGCGGAGCCCCTGCCCGCCTCGCTCGGGTCTGATCGCGTGCGGCCCCATGCAATCTTCAATCTCGCCTGCGCCGCTTCTCCGCCCCAGTACCAGGCGGATCCCGAGCACACGATGATGACCTGCGTGCTCGGCACGCGCTCGCTGCTGCGGCTGGCCGAGGCAACGGGCGCGCGCTTCCTCCAGGCATCGACGAGCGAGATCTACGGCGATCCCGAGGTTCATCCGCAAGGCGAGGATTACTGGGGTCATGTGAACGCGACCGGCCCCCGCGCCTGCTACGATGAGGGCAAGCGCGCGGCCGAAACCCTGGCCTTCGATTTCGCCCGCGCCGGCCGCGCGACCGTGCGCGTGGCCCGCATTTTCAACACCTATGGTCCTCGCATGCGCGCCGATGACGGTCGCGTCGTGTCCAACGTCATCACTCAGGCCCTGGCGGGCGAGGACATCACCATCTACGGCGATGGCAGCCAGACTCGCTCCTTCTGCTACGTGGATGACATGGTGGACGGCCTTGTCCGGCTCATGGCCTGCGAACCAGAGCCGCCGGGCGCAGTAAATCTGGGCAATCCGGTGGAGCTGACCGTTGTCGACCTCGCGCAGCGCGTGCTGGCCCTGACTGGCTCCCGCTCACGCCTCGTGCGCCTGCCGCTGCCCAAGGACGATCCCCGCCGGCGCCGCCCCGATATCGCCCGGGCGAAGGCGCTGCTGGGCTGGGAGCCGCGGGTGCCGCTGGCGAAGGGCCTGGAGGCGACCGTGGCCTGGTTCCGGCGCGAACTGTCTCCGCCAGTGCAGCCGACGCAGCCCCCCTTGCCGGCCACGGCCAGCCGCCCGGACTGAAGGCGCCGGCAAGCCGGTTCAAATTCGGATGCTTGTTTACGGGGATGTCCCGCGCCGGGAGGCGCCGCGCGCCAAGCTCGCCGCGCTGGCCCGGGCACTCCGGGAAGTCCAGACCCTGCCTCCGGGCCTGGATCGGCATGCCATGCTCACAGCCGCCCTGATCGATGCCGGGGAACTGGCGCAGGGCCTAGCCGATGCCGATTTCGTGGAACAGGGCTTGGACGCCGTCTCGCCAACCGCGGACGCGGCCATGGCGCTGCTCGCCCGGATCGCAGAGGCGCTCTGCCGGTCCTGGGAGAGCGGCTTCACGCAGTTGGACCCGGTACCCGAGGCCGAGATCGCGGCCCTGGCCACCTTGGCGCTTCCTGAGGTCACGCAAAGCAAGCGTGCCGAGGGCTTCGCCTATTACGCGCTCTACCCCGAGGCCTATGCCAGCGCGGCGGCGGCACTGGTGGGTGGGCCTCCGGTGCGGGTCATCGGGCTGCGCTCCATCGGCGCAACTCTGGGAGCCGTGGTGGCGGCCCGGCTCGGCGCCCCGCCGGCCCGGACCCTGCGCCCGGTCGGGCATCCCTTCCGGAGAAGCCTTGCTGTGGCCGAGCCGCTGGCGGCTGAACTTCTATCCGATCCCGCCGCCCGTTTCGCCATTGTGGACGAGGGCCCGGGCCTCTCGGGCAGCAGCTTCGGCGCGGCCATGGACTTCCTGGAGGGAAACGGCGTGGCTCTGTCGCGCATCCATGTCTTCCCTGGCCATGGCGGCGAGCCCGGTCCGCAAGCGGCCCCGGAGCACCGGGCGCGTTGGCAGCAGGTCCAGCGCCATCTCATCACCTTCGAGAACCTGCTCCTCTATCCGCCCCGTCCCGAGCACCGGCTCGAAGGCTGGGCGGCCGATCTGCTCGGCCCACCTGACGGGCCGTTGGAGGACATCTCGGGCGGCAACTGGCGCCAACTGCGCTTCTCCGGGGCCGCCTGGCCGCCCATCCATCCTTATATGGAACGCCGGAAATTCCTCTTCCGCGGCGCCGAAACCTCCTGGCTGCTGAAGTTCGTGGGGCTGGGGCGGCACGGGCTGGAACAGGCGGAACGCGCCCGGCGCCTCCACGCCGCCGGCTTCACGCCGGAGGTCGCGGGGTTCCGGCACGGCTTCCTCGTCGAACGTTGGATGGAAAAGGCCCGTCCCCTGGATCCGGCGAGTTGTGACCGCGGGAGCCTGGTCACTCACCTCGGGCGCTACCTCGCCTTCCGGGCGCGACAGCTGCCAGCGGGACCGGGGGACGGTGCCTCCGCGTCCACCCTTTGGGAGATGGCGCGTCATAACGCGACGGAAGCGCTGGGAGAGACCGTCGCGGCCAGGATGGACTGGTGGAAGCCGCAGCTTCCTTCACTGGCAGCAAGCATTCGGCGCGTCTGGACCGACAACCGGCTCCATGCCTGGGAATGGCTGGTCCTGCCTGACGGCCAGTTCCTGAAGACCGATGCGGTGGACCACGCGGCGGCGCATGACCTGATCGGCTGCCAGGACACTGCCTGGGACGTGGCGGGTGCGACGGTGGAGCTGGACTTATCTGAGGCTGAGCGGAGCCGGCTGCTCGAAATCCTCGCACGCGAGACCGGCCAGGCCCCTGACCCGAAGCTGCTCGCCTTTCTCACTCCCTGCTATCTGGCCTTTCAGCTGGGCTATCACAGCATGGCGGCGGAGGTGTCAGGCAGTGAGGATGCGGCCCGGGCACGCGACGCTGCCGCCCGGTATGCTGCGGCGCTGCGGCGAACCCTGACCGCAGGTTAAGGCGGCGACGCGGCGGCCTTCTTCAGGATTGCGCCGGCGCTGCTGGCTGCATCTCGGAGAAGAGCTCGCCCCCCACGGCCCAGTCCGACCTGGCTACATCAACCATGACGACCTGCACGCTTTGGGGCGTGCCGCCCGCCGTGGCGACAAAGGCTTCCGTCAGTGCCTTGGCCAGGGCGCGCTTTTGTTCGGCCGTGCGCCCGGCGAACATCTCGACATGAATCATCGGCATCGTGGGAACTCCTGGAAAATGGGTGGATGGATGCCGTACCCGGGCCAGGACACCTGGCCGGGCCTGCGGCAGCCGGCCAGGCAAAGCCGTTTCCTCGGGAGAAACCCGGCACGACGGTTCCGTTAGCTTCGGATGCCACGCCTGGAAACGACCAAACCTCGCGGAAGCCTAGGGTCCTGCCTGGTGGCCGACAACCAGCCCTGGGCAAGAACAGAGGGGGCCTGCGGGCGGCAATCCGGACTTGACCCGCCGGATACGGCGGCGGTTATTTGCGGCGATACGGAGGTGAATGCATGGGGGCTCCCGGATCTGCCGTCCGGGTGGGCAGTCGGCTCCGCGGCCGGCCCACATCGGTGATCCCGGGCGTGCCGGATGCGGCCGAGCTCCACTTTACCTTCCGGCAGCAGGGGAACCCGTCACGGAAGAGGAAGAGATCCGTCACGTGACCGATGCCGCCCCATTGCCCCCGAGCCTCGACCTGACTGCCTGCGAGCGTGAGCCGATCCATCTGCTGGGAAGTATCCAGCCGCACGGCGTGCTGCTCGCACTCCAGGGCCCCGAACTGACGGTACGGCACGCCAGCGCGAATGCCGTGCAGCTGGGTGGGCCGAATGCCCCGGTTCTGAATGCCCCGCTGACCGAGGTTTTCCCGTCCCTCGCGGCCCAGGTCGGGCCGTGGCTCGGGTCGGCCGTCGAACGGCAGGAAGCCACCTATCTTGGAAGCGTCACGCTGGAGACAGCGCGCGGCCGGCAGTCCTTTGATGTCGCGGCCCACCGGATGAACGCCCTGACCATCCTTGAACTGGAGGAGGTCACGAGGACGGACGGGACGGTCACCAGCTTCGATGCCCTGCAGCCCCGGCTGAACGACCTCGTGGACCGGCTGCACGATGCGGCCTCGGTCGATGAGGTCTGCGGCCTCGTCGCGCGGGAGGTTCGGCACGTCACCGGCTTTGACCGCGTGCTGATCTATCGCTTCGACCAGACCTGGAACGGCACCGTCATCGCCGAGGACCGGAACGAGGTGCTGCCCTCTTACCTCGGCCTCCGCTTCCCCGCCTCGGACATTCCGGCGCAGGCGCGGGACCTGTATCGGCGCAACCGGCTGCGGATCATCCCGGATGCTGGCTATGTGCCCGTTTCCATCCGCTCGCCCGAAGGAGCGGGCCCGCTGGACCTCAGCCAGTCCATTCTGCGCAGCGTTTCCCCCGTGCATGTCGAATACATGCACAACATGGGCACCCTATCCTCCATGTCGATCTCGATCCTGGTGGACGGGGTGCTCTGGGGGCTGGTTTCCTGCCACAGCCAGGCGCCGCGCCGCGTGCCGCTGCAAACCCGAAATGCCTGTGACTTCCTCGCCCGCGTCTTCGGCCTCCAGCTTGCCGCCCGCGAGCGGAGCACGCAGGCGGAGGAGCGGGTCCGGCTGGGAGCCATACAGGCCCGGCTTCTCACCGCCATGGCGGAGGAGGAGCAGTTCGTCGACGGCCTCTCGAGAAACCCCGACGCGGTGCTGGGCCTGACCGGCGCGGCCAGCGCGGCCGTCGTTTCCGACGAAGCCTGCATGGTTATCGGCACCCCCATCCCGGAACGGGATGTCCGGCGCGTCTTCACCTGGCTCTCCGCCGCCCATGGTGGGCGGGAGGTTTTCGCCACAGACAATCTGTCGGCCGAATTTCCGGAAGCTGCCGATCTTGCGGATGTGGCCAGCGGACTGCTCGCCATCTCCATCTCGAAGAAGTACGACAGCTACGTCCTCTGGTTCCGGCCAGAGGTTGTGCAAACGGTCCGCTGGGGCGGCGACCCTAGCAAGCCCGTGATCCCCGATGCCGGACCGGTCAGGCTGCACCCGCGGAAGTCCTTCGAGATCTGGAAGGAGACGCTGAAGGGCCATTCCCTGCCCTGGTCGCCTGCCGAGATCGAGGCCGTGAAGGAGCTACGGAACGGCATTCTCGGCATCGTGCTGCGCCGGGCTGAGGAGCTCGCCTCCCTCAGTGAGGAGCTGAAGCGGTCCAACAAGGAGTTGGAGGCTTTCTCCTACTCCGTGAGCCATGACCTGCGGGCGCCATTTCGACACATTATCGGTTATTCGGAACTGCTCCGGGCCCGGGAGGGCGACCGGCTTTCGGACACCGGGCGGCGCTATGTCGAGACCATCATCGAAGCCGCGCTTTCAGCCGGAACCCTGGTGGACAATCTCCTCTCCTTCTCCCAGATGGGCCGGAACTCCCTGCGCCCCGTGGAGTGCGACCTCGGCGCGCTGCTGGAGGAGGTCCGACGGAAGACGCTTCGCGACCTGCCGCCGGAGCGTGTCATCCGCTGGACGGTCGGCCCGCTCGGAAAGGCCTATGCCGACCCGGTCATGCTCCGCCTGGTACTGGAAAATCTGCTCTCGAACGCTATCAAATACACGCGCCACCGGCCTGAGGCGATCATCGAGATCGGTCGGCTGGAGGACCGGGACGGAGAGGCCGGTTTCTTCATCCGCGATAACGGCGTCGGTTTTGACATGGCCTATGTCAATAAGTTGTTCGGTGTCTTTCAGCGGCTTCACCGCGTGGAAGAGTTCGAAGGGACTGGGATCGGCCTGGCGAATGTCCGCCGCATCATCGAGCGGCACGGTGGCCGCACCTGGGCGGAAGGTCAGGTGAACCGCGGCGCCACTTTCTACTTCACGCTTCCCCGGCAGCAGGAGGGATCTCATGGCGGCTGAGCTGAAGCCGATCCTCCTTGTCGAGGACAACCCGAATGACATCGAGCTCACTCTTGCCGCCCTGGAGAAGAGTCAGCTCGCCAACGAAATCATCATCTGCCGCGACGGGGCGGACGCGCTCGACTTCCTGTACCGCCGTGGCTCCTACGAGGAACGCATGAGCCAGGACCCGGCGGTTGTGCTGCTGGACCTGAAGCTGCCCAAGATCGACGGGCTGGAAGTGCTGGCGGAGGTAAAGGGAAGCCCGCATCTGCGCGCGATCCCGGTGGTCATGCTGACATCCTCGCGCGAAGAGAGCGACCTGGTTCGCTCTTACGACCTTGGCGTGAACGCCTTCGTCGTGAAGCCCGTGGGCTTCAAGGCGTTCTTTGAAGCCATCCAGGATCTCGGCGTGTTCTGGGCCGTCCTGAACGAACCGCCGCCCAGGCGGCAGAGCTGGCCCTCGAACACATGATTCCTCCGGCGGTCCAACGCCATGGTCCGCGGTCCTTCGTCAGCATCCTGCTGCTGGAAGACAGCGACCTTGATGCCGAACTCATCTCCGAGTTCGTAAAGCGCACCGGGCTGCCGCATGAGATCGAGCGCGTGGTCACCCGTGAGGCCTTTATCGAGGCCGCCACTCGGAACTGCCATGACCTGATCCTGGCGGATTACGTCCTGCCGAGCTTTGACGGCCTCAGCGCACTGATGATTGCGCGGGAGCATTGCCCGCGAATTCCCTTCGTTTTCGTCTCCGGTACGCTCGGAGAGGAGGTCGCGGTCGAGGCGTTGAAAGGCGGCGCGACGGACTACGTCACCAAGCAGAAGCTGGACCGCCTGCCGCGCACCATCCTGCGCGCCCTGTCAGAGGCCAGGCTCCGCGCCGAGCGGGAGGCGGCCGAGAAAGCTCTGCGCGAGCTGAACGAGACGCTGGAGGCCCGTATCGAGGAGCGCACGCGAGAACTGGCCGAGGCCAATGCGGAGCTGCGGCGCCAAATTGCGGAGCGCGAGCGGGCGGAAGGCGCGCTGCGGCAGTCCCAGCGCATGGAGGCCGTGGGACAGCTCACAAGCGGGATCGCCCATGACTTCAACAATCTGCTGACGGTGATTTACGGGAGCATCAGCTTCCTCGAAAGGATGGTGACGGACCCCCGGGCCCAGCGCCGCCTCAGCATCATGCGGACGGCGGCGGAGCGCGGCGCGAAGCTGACCTCGCAGCTCCTCGCCTTTTCGCGGCGGCAGCGGCTGGAGCCGAAGCCGATTGATCTGAACGCGACCGTCGCCTCGATGCGGGACCTGCTGCAGGGCACGATGGGCGGATCGGTGCTGTTGGAAACCCAGTGCCAACCGGATCTCTGGCACGCCCTGGCCGATCCCACTCAGATCGAGCTGGCCATCCTGAACCTGGCCATCAATGCCCGCGACGCCATGGAGGTCGGAGGACGGCTCACCGTCTCGACGAGCAATGTGCGGACCGGCGCGCCGCTCCGCCCGGAGGAGCCGCCCGCAGGCGAGTATGTGATGGTCGCGGTGGCCGATAACGGCACCGGCATTCCGCCTGCCGTGCTGGATCGCGTCTTCGAGCCGTTCTTCACGACCAAGGAGGTCGGCAAGGGCTCCGGCCTCGGCCTTGCCCAGGTCTATGGCTTCGCCAAGCAGTCCGGCGGTGGCGTCCGCATTCGTACAGAGCTTGGCGTGGGCACCACGGTTGAGGTCTACCTGCCCCGGGCCGAGCGGGCGGCGGACATGCCTCCCGAGCCCCGCCTCTCCACGCCCGAGCGTGAGGGCCGCCCGGCCGAGGACGCCCCCATCATCCTGGTCGTGGACGACGACAGCGCGGTGCGGGAGATCACCGCTACCTCGCTGGCGGAGCTCGGCTGCCGCGTGCACGAGGCCGCTTCAGGCGGTGCCGCCCTTGCCTTCCTTGAGGAGCATCCGGCGGTCGACCTGATTGTTCTGGACTTCGCCATGCCCGGCATGAACGGCGCCGAGGTCGCACGCGAAATTCGCCGGATGCGGCAGGACCTGCCGGTGCTGTTCGTGACGGGCTATGCCGATACGGCGGCGCTGATCCAGGCCGGGGAGACCGGCGACGAGTTCATCGTGCAGAAGCCCTACCGGGATGGCGAGCTGATGCGGAAGGTCCGCGCCATCCTCGGCCGCCGGCACGTCGTCCCGGCCTGAAAATCGTTCCGACGGACGCCTTGCGGCTTTCGGCGCTCCCGGGGTGACGCGGGCGGCGCGTCGCCTTTAGCGAGGCTGCCTCATTCCACCCTCCGGTTCCGCTGCGCATAACGCCGGCAGCCGCTTCCGTTCCACCATGGCCTCCGATGGATGGCTCCTCCGCAGCCCGTATTGTTCGCAGCTCCCGGGCTCTGTCGGGATTTAGGAGGATTTCGCCAGCTTCGCAGAATGGATGAGGGACTCACGGATAAAGGACGCTGTGAGGACGATGGGATGGTCCAAACGGATTTAAGGCACCCCAGGCGGGGGACCTCCCATCAGCAATCCCGACGAGGCTAACCCGATGAGCGAGAATTCCCTGTCCGCGTCCCAGTCTGAAGTCAGCCGTACTGTCCCCGCCTCCATGCGTGATGCAGGCCGCGTTCATCTCGGCGGCTGGCAGCGCGAGGTCGAGACTACCCCGGTCCGTACCGCACCGGCTTCCGTCGCCGATGCCGGCCGTGTCCATCTCGGTGGCTGGCAGCGTGAGGTCGAGACCGCCCCGGTCCGTACCGCCCCGGCTTCGGTCCGTGACAGCGGCCGCGTCCATCTCGGCGGCTGGCAGCGCGGCGTCTGACTGACCTGAACAGGCCGGGCCCCAGTGGGGTTCCGGCCTTGTCTGATAGTACAGGCGGGTACGGGCTCCATCCATTCCGCCCATCGGAGAACGAGTGAAGAACAGCGCCACCCCGGAAGCCGTCCTCACAGCCGGTCCCGCCCCTCAGCAGGGGGCCGCACCGACCACCGCTCCGCTCGTGCAGTTCTACAACCTGCTTCCAGGCTGCCGCCCGCCACAGAGGGCGGATCGGTCGGGCTACGGCATCCTTCCGACCCGGGCCTTCCGCTTCTGCGAGGCAGTCTGCTCCGCCACGGCCTTCGGTTGGCATTTTTTTCCCCCGATGGACTTCTCCCTCGTCTGGGATGGCGGCACGGATGTGCAATGGACCTTTGAGGGCGCGGAAGGCTGGTACCAGCTCAGCGGCGCCGCTCAGTTTCCCTATTTCGCCGAGCATTTCGACGCCGCGGCACCCCCAGAGGTCCAGGGCTTCGCCCCGCCCTTCCTGGCGCGGCTGCCGGAACCGGGAGTGGTCCAGATCTGGTCGGGCATCGTGGCCCGCACAGCGCCGAACTGGAATTTGCTGCTGCGCCCGCCGGCCAATCTTCCGCATGACCGCGGCTACGACCTCTATGAAGGCATCGTCGAGACCGATCGTTGGTTTGGGCATCTCTTCACCAACATCCGTTTCACCCGCACGGGCGTCCCGGTGAATTTCAGCGCCGGTTATCCCTTCCTGCTCGTACAGCCGGTGCATCGCGACACGCTCGCTGCCTCCGTGCTGGACAACTACGCCGTGGCGGATGGGGTGGCGGCGTTCGGTGAGGCCGAATGGCAGGATTTCGCGAAAACGGTCGTGCGGCCGAACATCGATCCGAACCGCCGCCGCGGCGCCTACGCCGTGGATGTGCGCCAACGCAAGAAGCGCGAGGAATGAGCAGCCCCGAAATCCGGATGCGGCCAGATGATCCCGGCCGGCGCTGGACCTGGAACCTCAACTCCCGGGTTGAAGGGTATGCCTGGGCTGCGCTGGCTGTCCTGATCGCGGCGGCGTGGCCGGTGCTCACGCGGCTGGGGGTGACGCGTCAGTCGATGTCGCCATCGGAGCTCGCCTCCCTTCGCTACATCGTCGCCGGGCTGGTGCTGGCACCGGTTCTTTTCCGGGGCCGCACCCCGCTAACCAGCCGCGCCTGGATGGAGGGCGCCGTGCTTGCCCTTTGCCAGGGCGCGCCGCTGGCAATCTTGATCGGCATGGGGCTGCGTCATGCCCCGGCCGGCCATGCCTCCGCGCTCACGCTCGGTATCATGCCGGCCATTATCGTTGTTCTGCAGGCCGCCCTCGGCGAACACGTTCGGCGTGGCGCCGTTCTGGGGACCGCCCTGATCGCGTCCGGCGGCATGGGCTTCGTCATCGTGGATCTTCTGGCGGGCGGGCCGGCGGCAACGGGCCACCTGCTCTTCGTCGCTGCTGCCGTCATGGGCTCGATCTACGTCGTCCGCCTGCGTCGCTCCGGCTTCTCGCCCATGCAAGGCGCGGCCTTCGTGGCTGTCCTGTCGGGCCTCGGCATGGCCGGCCTGTCGGCCTTCTCAGGGCAATTGAGTAGCCTTGCGCATGTCCCGGTTCCAGAACTGCTCACTCAAGTTCTGTTTCAGGGCCTCATTGTGGGCGTGTTGTCATTGGTCGCCTTCAACCGCGCGATCATGCTGCTGGGCCCTGTCCCCTCGACCGTCTGCCTGGCACTGGTACCCGGTGTCGCTGTCGCTGTCGCCGTGCCGATCCTCGGCGAGCTTCCCTCTTCGCCCGAGGCGGTGGCGATCCTTCCCCTGGTTCTGGGCGCTGCGCTGATGCCTACCTCGGGCGTGCCAGCCTGGTCCGCGCGAACCTGGGCCGCCATTCGGTACCGCACACCTGCCTCTCCGCTCTTCGCTCACTTCTGCGCATCGCCGCTTCGGGCAATGCGCAGGACCAACCCGCGCCTGACTGCCGGATGGAGAAAGCCGTGACGATGGAAGCGACAACCCCGACCATGAATGACGACCCGATATCGCAGATTCGGGTCGTCCTGATGGGGATGGCTGCGTCGGCGCGCGCCGCGCGGCTTAGGACTGCTGAGGAGGTGATCCGCCTCACGCTCAGCGAACTGTCCTCCGGCGAGCACACCCTTGGCCCCCCGCCCAAGGAACCAGCCGCTTAGGCAATTGCAGCCCTCGGCAACGAGGGCGCTAAAGCCAGTTCTGAACCCAGGCCAAGGCAGGCCCGGATCCTTTCGAACGGAACGGGCGAAGCGCAGCGCGCCGGCTGTTCTACTTCCTTTACTCGCCAAAAGCGCCGCGAAAGGCATGCCGATGCGAAGACCCGCACAGCCCGGGAACCCCGCCCGGGCATCCGCCCTGGGCGAAGCTGCGCGGCCAGCCGGCTCGGCCGAAGCGCCTCGCTCCGCGCAAGGTGTCTCGCTCTCCGTCCCTCAGCAGGCTGATCGCCACATCGTCTCGGAGACACTTGGCCTCTACAGCCTCTACGCGCGGCACGGCGGCCGTTACGTCCGGACACCATTCCAGTTTCGGCAGCAAGCCGACCAGCTCGAATGGCACAGCCGCTGGGTAAGAGGGCGCCTGAGCAGCATCACCTTAACCTGCGAGACGGCGGAGAGCTGGTCGCAGTTGGCTCGGGACGCCCTGGATCAGGCAACCGAGCTCTACCGGTTCTTGCTCGACGAAAGCCGGATTCGGTCAGCCGAGCTGTGCTGGCAGTCTGACATCTTCATCCAGAATCCGGAGGACGCCGGACGCTTCACCCAGGTCTATGCGGCCGGTGACTACAATCCGCTGAACATGTGGAACACGCTCCGCGGGGCGGTGCATCTGACACGGACTTCCCTGCCTGAAGCTGCCCTTCATATTCCGTTTGGTCGCCGACGCGGCGGCTGCGCGCTGTGGGGCATGCAGCTTCCGACGGCGGGCATCATCAGCCCTGCGGGAGATGACGTGACGCGGGATGCGATCCGTATCACGCGGCGCCATCCAGCCACGGGCGCTGTCCTGCGCATTGAGGTATTTGCCCCACGGGGCGCCGATTTTGAGTTCGACGAACTTGTGCTGTCCGACGGGCTTCCCGTCACCGGGTGCCGGCTGGCGTCGATGATCCAGGTGGCTAACATGCAGGAGGGCGGGCCGCCCCAGGCCGCGTTAGGCCGGATCTGCGATCCCCGCATTGACCGGCCCACACTGCCGAGCCCTGCTGTGGCAGCGGCCATGCTCCGGGCCGGGGGATTCGGGGCCGAGGTGATCGCGGCATGGGCCGCGCGATAAAGCGACCCCGCTCAGGGCGGCGCTGAGGTTCAGCGCCGCCCTGATGGCTACTTCGAGGCCGATCAGAAGGTCCAGTCGGAGCTCCGCCCAGGGGCACGGTCCTGACCAGTGCAGAGGCGCAAGCCTGGAGCGTGGATGTGACTGGATACCGTTTCCGAGTATAGAATGAGACCCTAGGGCATCCCGATTGCATGACGCGAGAGCCCCGAAGGGCGCCCGCGCTCACCTCGCGTTACCCGGTTCCCGCGCTCCTGTTCGTCCTCTCATCCCCACTCCAGGTATTTGCCCCCCCTTTTTGGCCTCGCGGAAACGCAGGCCAGCCTGGGCACGGTGTGTAGGCACGAGCGATGGCGCCCCCCCCTCCTGCCGGTCATTTTCCCGGTACTTTGGTTAGAAACATTTCCATCTTAGCCAGAAATGTCCATCTTTGCGGATGCACGTTCTTCTATTCCGGCTCGTCACGCACAGGTCCGTGGGTATGGTGGCTGCCGTCGGAAGTTGCTCGGGTTGGCCAGGCCGCAGAACGGGGAACCAGGAGACCATTGGTGATGGAGATCAATCTCCTCGGTCACCTGACCGTCCGCGATGACACGGGGCGGCCTGTTGCGCTGCGGACCGCAAAGGCCAGGGCCGTCCTCGGCATCCTCGCCCTGGCCCGTGGCGCCCGCGTACCGAGAGGAAAGCTGGCCGGTCTTCTCTGGGATCGCTTCGGGGAGGAGGATGCGAGGGCCAATCTTCGGCGCACGCTGCACGCCCTGACCGCTGCGCTCGGCCGAGGCGAGAATTCCCCGCTGCGTTCTGACCGCCATTCGATCTGGCTCGATCTGGCGCGATGCCGGGTCGATCTGCTGTGCCTGCAGGATGAGGCAGGACAAGGTTGCGGAGAGGATCCGGGCCTGCTCGCTGCCCGGCCCAGGGAGTTGCTGGAGGGACTGGACGGGCTGAGCTCCGCTTTCGACGACTGGCTCCGCCCGGAGCGGATGCAGGCCACCCGTGAGCTGCGCAAGGCTCTGGAGAACCAGCTCGCAAGCCTCATCGCGGATCCGTCTCGGCTCTCAGAGGCGACGGCGGTCGCCAGCCAACTCGTGCAACTCGATCCAACGGACGAGACGGGGTGGCGGGGCCTGATGCGGCTGCTTGCCGCGAACGGCCAGAGAGCCCAGGCGCTCCGAGAATATGAGCACTGCTGCCAGACTTTGCAGCATCTTCTGTCCGTTGGTCCTTCCCCCCAGACGCAGGAACTCGCCCTGGAACTGCGGCAGGGAATGCCAGCGCTGCCCGGGTCCGGGGGGGGCCAGGTTACCAATTTCGCAGATCTGCCGGCCGAAGCCCGGCAGAAGCTGCGGATCGGCGTTCTGCCCTTCAGCATCGCCGGACCAGGGGAACGGTCCGCCACGGCTGATGCCTACGCTGAGGATGTGGCGGCCGAGCTTTCCCGCTTTCGCCGCTTCGAGATTATTTCGCCTCTTGGACTCGGCGACCTTCGCCATGTTCGCGCCGGGCGTGCGGCCTTCGAGGCGGCGGGACTGGACTATGTTGTCACAGGATCCCTCCGGGCAAGCGGCCCGCAGCGGCGTTCACTCTCGGTCTCACTGCTGGATGTGCGCGAACTGGCGCATCCTGTTTGGAGCGATCGGGTGCCGCTGGATCCAGACGGGGCCGAGCTGGTGGAGGACGAGGCTGTCCAGTGGGCCGTGGCGCGGGTGGACCCGGCCATCCTTTCCGCGGAGGCCCGGCGGCAGCGCAAGGACCGCATGCCGGATGCCACGGGCAACGTGATCCGGGCCATCCCGCTGCTTTATAATATGCGCCGTGACGCCTTCCTGAGTGCGGGCGAGTTGCTGGCCGATGCGGTCGCGCGAGCCCCGGACAGTTCCATCGCAGCGGCCTGGGCCGCGCATTGGCATGTTTTCCAGGTCGGGCAGGGCTGGACGTCAGATCCTGCCGGCGCGCTGGAAGAGGCGGAGCGCCTGGCCGTTACGGCGCTCCAGCTTGATCCGGAGAGCGCGGAGAGCCACGCTATCTACGGTCATATCTGCGCCTTCCTGCATCGCGACATGGATTCCGCCATGCACTATTTCACCCAGGCGCTGGAATTGAACCCCCATGATGCGGCGATCTGGGCACTAAGCGCCCCGACCTATTGCTACGTCGGTGATTCACCGGAGGCGCTGCGCCGCCTGGGTGAGCAGCGCCGGCTGGCACCCTTTCACCCGCAATCCAGGATTTTCGAAACGATCGCGACCGTCGCGCACACTTTTGGCGGCGACTACGATGCGGCGATCCAGGTGGGCAAGCGCTCGGTCCGGGCAAATCCTGATTTCACAAACGGGTACAAGCCTCTGATCGCCGCCCTGGGCATTGCGGGCCGGCAGGACGAGGCCCGCCCGTTCCTGGAAGGGCTGCTGCGCCGCGAACCCGGTTTCAATGTGAGTGCCTTCGAGCGGTCCTATCCGTTCCGCCGCCCGGAAGACCGTGAGCGCTATACAGCAGGGCTGCGCCTGGCGGGCGTTCCTGTGCGCTGATTTGGCTGCCGGGATCGATGCCGCCACTGGTATGACGGTGGCCACCATGAATTCGGAGCAAGAAGCGGCCCCGAGGGCAACAGCGGCTTTTGCGCGACGTTGACCGCCGGCGGAGCGGCCGGGCACGGCCTTGCCTGAGCCGCCCGCTGGAATGCATGGCGGAGATGGCTCCATGGCAAAGACGGTCGGGGATCAGGTCTGGGAACGGCTCAGCGCCTGGGGTGTGAGACGGGTCTTCGGTTATCCCGGGGACGGCATCAACGGCCTGCTCGGCGGGCTGCAGCGGCATAACAAGGACCCGGATAAGCGGATCGACTTCGTGCAGGCCCGGCACGAGGAGATGGCCGCCTTCATGGCCGGGGCCCATGCCAAGTTCACTGGCGAGGTCGGCGTCTGCATTGCCACCTCTGGCCCCGGCGCCATTCACCTGCTTAACGGCTTGTACGATGCCCGGGCGGATCACCAGCCCGTGCTGGCGATCCTCGGCCAACAGGCGCGCGCCGCGCTGGGCGGGCACTACCAGCAGGAAGTGGATCTGCAGAACCTGTTCAAGGATGTCGCGAGATCCTTCGTGCAGCAGGTCAGCGTGCCGGAGCAGGTGCGCCATCTGGTCGACCGCGCGATGCGAATCTCCAAGGCTGAGCGCACCATCACCGCCCTGATTTTCCCCAACGACCTGCAGGAACTAGCCGCGGTGGAGGAGCCGCCGCACAAGCACGGCACCATCCATTCCGGCATCGGCTATTCCTTCCCGCAGGTCGTTCCGGCCCATGCCGATCTGCAACGCGCGGCGGAGGTGCTGAATGCCGGAAAGAAGGTTGCCCTCCTCGTCGGCGCCGGCGCGCTGGAGGCGACGGATGAGGTGATTGCGGTTGCCGACAAGCTCCAGGCGGGCGCGGCCAAGGCGCTGCTGGGCAAGGCGGCGCTGCCGGATGACCTGCCCTGGGTGACGGGCTCCATCGGCCTGCTGGGCACTGAGCCGAGTTGGAACATGATGATGGGGTGCGACACACTGCTCGTGGTTGGTTCCTCTTTCCCCTATTCGGAATTCCTGCCGAAAGAGGGCGATGCACGCGGCGTGCAGATCGATCTGCAGCCGCGTAACCTGTCGATCCGCTACCCCATGGAAGTGAACCTGGCAGGCGACAGCACCGCCACACTGAGGGCATTGCTGCCCCTTCTTGAACAGAAGACGGATACCTCCTGGCGCCAGCGCATCCAGGAGGATGTGCAGTCCTGGTGGAAGACGCTCGAGGACCGCGCCATGCAGCCGGCCGATCCGATCAACCCCCAACGCATCTTCTGGGAACTGTCACCGCGCCTTCCCGATCGCTGCATCATCGCCGGTGACAGCGGTTCCCACACCAACTGGTACGCGCGGGACGTAAAGCTGCGGCGCGGGATGATGGCCTCGCTCTCTGGCGGGCTGGCGACCATGGGCTCGGGCATGCCCTATGCCATCGGCGCCAAATTCGCGCATCCAGACCGGCCGGTTCTGGCCATCTGCGGCGATGGCGCTTTCCAAATGAATGGCATGGCCGAGCTGATCACGGTCGCCAAATACTGGAAGAGCTGGTCCAGCCCGAAATTCGTGGCGATG
The DNA here is from genome assembly GCF_049629625.1 of Roseomonas chloroacetimidivorans. Lineage (NCBI taxonomy): Bacteria > Pseudomonadati > Pseudomonadota > Alphaproteobacteria > Acetobacterales > Roseomonadaceae > Roseomonas > Roseomonas chloroacetimidivorans. The sequence goes on from NZ_JBNBZS010000010.1 coordinate 143,515, forward strand.
GTCCTCAACAACCGCGACCTGAACCAGGTGACCTGGGAACAGCGGGTGATGGAGGGCGATCCGAAGTTCCTGGCAACCCAGGATATCCCGGACGTCCCCTATGCCCGCTTTGCCGAGATGATCGGGTTGAGGGGCATCGAGGTGCATGAACCCGAGCGGCTCGCCTCCGCCTGGGAAGAAGCCTTTGCCGCTGACCGGCCGGTGGTGCTGGAGGTTCGGGCGGATGGCAATGTGCCGCCCCTGCCGCCGCACATCACCATCCAGCAGGCTTTGGCCTTCACCCGCTCCATGGCCGGGGAGCCAGAACTGGGCAGTGTAATCCGCAATACCTTCCGCCAGGTTGCCAGCTCCATTCTTCCCGGCCAGTCCTGAGGTGACACCCCGCCCCGGCGGCGCCCCCGCCGGGGAGGCCGCCCAAGGCCAGATATCCTGAACCTGCCGCTGGCCTGGGCGTAGTCATCCCGCGCCAGGCCGCCCGGCCTGTCTGCAGTACTTCATCCGAAATGTTGCTGGAGGCTCCTCGAGAGCCTTCAGCAGGGCATCCTGCCCAATTCCTGCGCTGAGTAGGGCCATGCTGCGAGCAAACTGGCCTTTGGTGCACATATAGCCGCAATTTGCATGCACAGAACCCCGCCAGATCGACAAAATTCCCTTGGGCCCGAACACGGGCGGGCCGAACGCACACCTTTGGCACAGCGGTTGCTCCGTGATGGGACGGATCGACGACAACCGCCCCTGCGCATCGGTCCATGCAGGCCCACCCCTAACCCCTGAACGGACCCCAGAGCGTGGACAGCCTACCCCACCACGACGCGCCGCTGCTGGAACTGCAACGGATCAGCAAGACCTTCGGCCCCGTCCAGGCGGTGCGCGACCTTTCCCTGAGTGTCGCGGCCGGGGAGTTCGTCACGGTCGTCGGGCCCAGCGGTTGCGGCAAGAGCACGCTGTTCAACATGGTGGCCGGGCTGGACGAGCCGGACCCCGGCGGCATCCTGCGCTTCAAGGGCCGGGGCTGCCATGCGGCGGAGTTGCTGGGGCGGGTCTCCTTCATGCCGCAGCGTGACCTGCTGCTGCCCTGGCGCAACGTGATCGACAACGCCATCCTGGCCAACGAGATCGAGGGGGCCAACCGGGCCGAAGCCCGCGCGAAGGCCCTGCGCATGTTGCCCGAGTTCGGCCTGACCGGTTTCGAGAAGCAGTATCCCCATCAGCTCTCTGGCGGCATGCGCCAGCGTGTGGCGCTGATGCGCACCTTCCTGTTCGAACGCGAGCTGATGCTGCTGGACGAGCCCTTCGGCGCGCTGGATGCGCTGACGCGAACGCTGATGCAGCGCTGGCTTCTGGATGTGTGGCAGCGTCACCGCCGCACCATCCTCTTCATTACGCATGACGTGGATGAGGCCATCTTCCTGGGTGACCGCGTGCTGGTCATGAGCGCCCGCCCCGGCCATGTGAAGCATGCCCGCCAGGTGAACCTGCCCCGCCCGCGCGCGCCCGAATTGGTTACCGCGCCCGAGTTCATCGCCCTGAAGCGCGAGATCCTCGAAGCCATCGAGGAAGAGAGCATGAAGTCCTTCGCTGCCAGCAACGGCGTGGTGACAGCATGAACGCCGCCCCGACCAATGAACGCGAGGCGCGGGTCGCTCTGGCTGCCGTTTATCGCCTGATCGCACGACTCGGGCTGGATGACCTGATCTACAATCACATCTCCATGCGCGTACCGGGGGCAGAGGACCAGTTCCTCATCAACCCCTATGGTCTGTTGTTCGAGGAGGTGACCGCCTCCTCCCTCGTCAGGATCGATACGGCCGGACGCAAGCTCGACAACTCACCTCATGAGGTGAATCTCGCAGCCTTCGTCATTCATGCGGCGATCCACAAAGCGCGTCACGACGCGGTCTGCGTACTGCACACCCATTCCGATGCCAGCTTGGCCGTCTCCGGGCAGGAGGCAGGACTTCTGCCGCTCAGCCAGTTCGCCATGCGCTTCTACAACCGCCAGGCCTTTCACGACTACGAGGGCGTGGCGATCGACCTGGACGAACAGGAGCGGCTGGTGCGGGACCTGGGTGAGCACCGCGTCATGTTGATGCGGAACCACGGGCTGCTGACCACTGGCCGCACGCCGGCGGAGGCCTTCATGCTGCTCTACTATTTCGAGCGCGCGGCGAAGGTGCAGCTCTCGATGCAGGCCGCGGCGGCGGCAGGGGCGAAGCTCCTCACTCCGCCGCACGAGGTCTGCGAACGGGCGGCGCGCCAATTCTGGGAGAACCAGGGCGACATCCTGGTGCCAGGAGAGCGGGAATGGCCGGCCTTCCTGCGCCAGCTGGAGCGCAGCGACCCGTCCTACAAGGACTGAACCGGATGCGCGGCCGAGGCGCCGCGCCCATGCATCAACCCGAAGCGGAGACCAGACCCATGCAAAGGCGCCACCTTCTCACCGCGGCCGGGGCAGCCGCTGTCCTGCCAGCCCTCCGTATCCACGCCCAAGGCCTGACCAAGGCCACGCTTCGGCTGAAGTGGCTGGCCCAAACGCAGTTTGCCGGCTTCTATCTGGCAAAGGCGCGTGGCTACTACGAAGCCGAGGGCATCGACCTGACGATCAACCCGGGCGGCCCCAACCTGCTGACCGAGAACCTCGTCGCGACCGGCGCTGATACTTTCGGCCTATCCGGCGGCACTGACAGCGTCTTCGCATCGCGCGAGAAGAAGCTGCCGGTCGTCTGCATCGGCGTCGGACATCAGCAGACGCCCTTCTTCTTCGTTGCCCGCGCTGACGGCCCGATCCACACGCTGCAGGACTTCAAGGGCAAGACCGTCACTGCCTGGTATACTGGTGCGAACTATGTGCTGCTGGGCATGCTGGCCAAGGCCGGCCTGAAGCCCGGCGATTTCACGATGCAGCCGCAACAGGTCTCGGTCTCGCCCTTCGTGGACGGGCAGATCGATGTGGTGACAGCCACCAAGTACAACGAATTTTATACGCTGATGACGCGGATGGGCCGCGACAAGCTCCGCACCTTCGTTGCGGAAGACTACGGCATCACCTTCCCCCGCGACACACTGATCACGAGCGAGACCACCGCCAAGCAGAAGCCGGAGATGGTGAAGGGCTTCCTGCGCGCCTCCATCAAGGGCTGGCGCGAGGCGCTGAAGGACCAGAAGGCCGGGGTGGATGCCGTGATGGCCGTTGCCCCCACCCTCGACCGGGCGCATCAGGAATTCATGCTGGCCGAAGCCGGCAAGCTCATGACTGCCGGCACCGCCGGGGAGCAGGGCCTGTTCTGGATTGATGACTCCGCGGTGAAGTCCGCGCACGACTTCCTGCTCCAGAACGGCGTGATCAAGGCGCCCATCGATCTTGCCGCCGCCTATGACCGGCGCTTTCTGGAAGCCACCGCTGTAGCGGATCGCCGGGCCTGATGAACACGCGCGCCCATCCCTTGCCCCTTTGGCTTCCGATGGGCGCGCGTTTCGTCCTCGGGCTCGCCTTGGCCGCCCTGGTCTGGGAAGGGGCGGTGATCGCCCTGGGCATCCGCCCGCATATCCTGCCGCGGCTGAGCACAATCCTCTCCGCCATCGCGGCCGCACCCGGCGCCTATGGGGCCGGCTTTCTGCGGACGCTTGCGGAAACCCTGATCGGCTTCGCGGCCGGCGGCATCGTCGGCGTGCTGAACGGGGTTCTGTTCTTCCGTGCTGCCGTGCTGCGGGACCTGCTCTTCCCCATTTTCGTCGTGTCGCAGACCATTCCCGTTATCGCCTTCGGAGCGCTGGTGGTGTTGTGGTTCGGCAATACGCTGCTGGCCAAGGCGGTGATCGCCTTCTATCTCACCTTCTTCCCGGTCACCGTGAACACGCTGCTCGGCCTGCAATCGGTCGATCCCCGGCAAACGGCGCTGCTGCGTAGCTTCGGCGCCAATGGCCGGCAGCAGATGCTGCGCCTGCAACTCCCCATGGCGCTGCCCCAGATTTTCGTGGCGCTACGGCTGGCGGCCTCGCTCAGCCTCGTCGGCGCCATTGTCGGAGAATGGTTCGGGGACACGACCGGGCTCGGCGTGCTGCTGCTTCAGGCCATGTATAATGAGAATGTGGTCGGGCTTTGGGCCGCCATCCTCTGCGCCGCCGTGCTGGGAACCGGCTTCTACGCGCTGGTGGCGCTGGCGGAGCGGCGCATCGTCTTCTGGGGAGCGGAGCAATGAGCCGCTCCACGCTGCGCGGCGCCGTCGGCGTCCTGATGCTGCTGATCCTCTGGGAAGGTGTGGCGCGCGGCTTCGCCCTGCCCTCCTACACCCTGCCCGCCGTCAGCGAGATCCTGCTCTCCGGCTGGCAGCAGCGGCACGCCCTGCTGTCCGCGGCCTGGTTCACCCTCGCTGAGGCGCTGGCCGGCTACGCCATTGGCAGTCTCGCCGGCATTGGGATCGGTGTGCTACTCGCGCTGTTGCCGCCCGTTCGGCGAGGCGCCATGCCCGTAATGATGGCGATCAATTCCGTCCCGGTCGCCGCCTGGTCGCCCCTGCTGCTGCTCTGGCTCGGGGTTGGCATGGCGTCGAAGATCGCGGCCGTCGCGCTGGCAGTGGGTTTTACCGTCTTCCTCAGCGCCCTGGCGGGGTTCGACCGGGTGGACCGTCGCTCGGTCGACCTGATGCGCAGCTTCGGCGCCGGCCCGCTTTCCATCCTCTGGCGTCTGCGCGTGCCTGCGGCCCTGCCCCTGATCGCCGCGGGCATGCGGGTTTCAACCGTCCGCAGCCTGATCGTCGCGATCGTGACGGAGATGCTGGGCGCCTATGGCGGGCTGGGCTGGATCATCTACCAGGCCGTCGTGCAGATCGACTTTGTCAGCGTCTGGTCGGCCATCCTCGTCGCCTCCGCCATCAGCCTCGCCTTCTTCGGGCTAGTCGGCGCTGTCGAGCGGCGCCTGATCTTCTGGAGGTAACATGGACCGGCAGATGCATCTCGGCCTTTTCCTGCTGGGAACGGGCAGCCATGTCGCGGGCTGGCGGGTACCCGGCGCGATCGACAGCTTCCAGGACATCGACGCGATGGTGGAGGTGGCGCAACTCGCGGAGCGCGGGTTGTTCGACTTCATCTTCATGGGCGATAACCTCTATGCCGATCCCGCCGCCCATCCGTCCTATACCGTGCGCTTTGAGCCGCTGACGCTGCTCTCGGCGCTCGCCGCCCATACGACCCATATCGGCCTTGGTGCCACCGTCTCCACCACTTACAGCGATCCCTTCACGACGGCGCGCGCCTTTGCCTCGCTGGACCATATCAGCAGGGGCCGCGCCGCCTGGAACGCCGTGACCGGCGCCTCCCCGGCCGCGGCGCCAAATTTCGGGCGCCTGCACCCAAACCATGCCGAGCGCTACGCCATCGCCGGCGAGTTCGTGGATGTGGTGAAGGGTCTGTGGGATTGTTGGGCAGAGGACGCGATCGTCGCGGATCCTGAAAGCGGCCGCTACATCGATGCCGGCAAGGTCCGCAGCCTCGACCATGAGGGACCACATTTTACCGTGAAGGGTCCACTGAACATCGGCCGTGCGCCGCAGGGCCATCCGGTCATCCTCCAGGCCGGCGGGTCGGCACCGGGCCAGATGCTGGCGGCGCGCACGGCGGATGTCGTTTTCTCCGTGGTGCAGGATTTCGGGGAGGCGAAGGCCCAGTATGACGCGCTGAAGGCCCGCCTGCCTGGCTTGGGCCGCCGGCCGGAGGATGTGACCGTGCTGCCCGGCGTCATGCCCGTGGTCGGCCGCACCACGGAGGAAGCCTTTGCCAAGCTGGCCATGTTGCAGAGCTTCGTGGATGCAAGAAACGCCCTGGCCCTGCTCTCCGATCGCTTCGGCACAGACATGTCAGGCTACGATCTCGACGGCCCCGTACCGGATCTTCCTATCCCCGACACCTATCACAGCTTTGCCGGCGTCATGCTGAGCAAGGCGCGGCGTGAGGGAATGCGCCTGCGTGATGTCTATAACCTGATGGCCGCCGCGCGGGGCCACTGGGTCCTTGTCGGCTCGGCCGAGGAGGTGGCGGACACGCTAGAGGCGTGGTTCCGCGGAGGGGCTGCGGATGGGTTCAACATCATGCCTTCCCACCTCACCGGCGGATTGAGGGATTTCGTGGACCTCGTCGTGCCGGTTCTACAGGCCCGCGGGCTGTTCCGCCGCGCCTATGCCGGCCGAACCCTCCGCGAGCATCTTGGTCTCGCCCGGCCCGCGCGGAAGCCAGACGCCGCCTGAGCGGCTACGCCTCCGTTTCCGTTTCGCGAGCCGTCATTTTGGGATTGTCTTTGCCACAAAGCTATCCCACAAATACAAAACGGCTGCGAAGGACGTTCCGCCCTTGTCTCGTCTGACCGTCAGCAGGAAGGCGCTCCTCGACCGGGCGGGAACCGACCAGTCCTTCCGGCAACTCGTCCACGACCTGCTCGCCTTCTCGGCGCGGCTGCAGGAAGTGCGGAACGGACTGGCACGGCAGATCGGCCTGGGTGGCGCGGCCTACTCCATCCTCATCTCCATCGCCCATCTGGAGGAATGCCAGCCCTCCGTCGGCGTAGCCTGCATCGCGGAACATCTTCATCTCAGCGGTGCCTTCGTGACGATCGAGGTGGGCAAGCTGGTGGCCCAGGGACTGGTGACGAAGCAAACACACCTCTCGGACCGGCGCCGGGTGATGTTGTCCGTCACGCCAGCCGGGCATGAACGTCTGGACGCCCTGGCTCCCTTCCAGACCGAGGTGAACGACACCTTGTTCGAAAGCCTGGACCGGGAATCCTTCGCGACACTGCGCAAACTGATCCCGCAGCTCGTGGCTGGCACCGACCGGTCACTTGCCCTGTTGCAGTTCATGGCCGGAAGCGAACCTGCCGCCGCCGGCCAGCGTAAGGGGGGCTAGGCAATGGCCGCGGCGCCGCGAACCTGCCTGGAGAGCCCGGCCCGGCAGCCCCGTCCCCCATCCCTCGCGCTGCCCCACGGAAGGAGGCATCCATGAGCACCGTGAAGAACGGCCCGCAGCACATCGCCAGCCTTCGCGACAACCGCGAGGTCCTGTATCGCGGCCAGCGCGTGGCCGATGTCACCACACACCCCGCCTTCCGCAACAGCGTGGCCTCGTCGGGCGCGCTGTATGACTTCCAGGCCCGGCCGGAAAACCTGGAACTCATGACTTTTGAGAGCCCGGACAAGCCTGGGACACGGGTGAACCGCTGCTGGCAGCTTCCAACCTCCTATGCCGAGCTGGTTGAGCGCCGGAAGGCACTGGTGGCCTGGTCGGAAACGCATTGCGGCATGATCGGCCGCAGCCCGGACCATGTGGCATCCGGAATTTCCGGCATCCTGATGGGGCTAGACACGCTGGAGGGCAGCGGCTTCCGCACTGGCGTTCTGCGGGACTACTATCGCCACGCCCGCGACAACGACCTTTTCCTCACCTATGTCATCATCAACCCTCAGGCCGATCGCTCCAAGGGCGCCGCGGGGCAGGCCGATCCCTTCCTGACGGCCGGGGTCGTGGACGAGGATGCGGGCGGCCTGACCATCCGCGGTGCCAAGATGCTGGGCACAAGCGCCATCATGGCGAATGAGGTGTGGGTGACGAGCCTCCAGCCCCTCAAGAAGGGCGAGGACGACCGCTACGCCGTCTCCTTCATGCTGCCGATGAACGCGCCCGGGCTGAAGGTCATGTCGCGGAAGTCCTATGAGGAAGCATCGCCGAGCGTTTACGACAACCCACTCGCAAGCCGCTTCGACGAGAATGACGCTGTCCTCTATTTCGACGACGTGAAGGTGCCCTGGGACCGGATCTTCGTGAATCAGGACACCGAGGCCTGTGCCCGCCAGTTTCACGGCACGCCCGCCCATATCTTCCAGAACTATCAGGCGCAGATCCGGCTTTCCGTGAAGCTGCGCTTCCTGACCGCGGTGGCCCGCCGCATCGCCGAGATGAACGGCATCATTGGCTTTCCCAATGTGCGTGACATGCTGGGGCAACTCGCTGCCGAAGCCGCGATGGTGGACGGCATGCTGCACGGCATGGAGGCCAAGGGCGTACAGCGTGGCGCCTATTTCGTGCCGGACGCCCATCTTCTCTACGCCGCCCAGGTCCTGACGCAGCAGCTCTACGCCAAGGTCCTCGGCACGCTGCGGGAACTGGCGGGCGGCGGCATGATCATGCTGCCCTCGGGTATCGAGGACTTTGCCAATCCGGAGCTGCGCGCCTTGATCGACCGCACGCAGCGGTCCCCGGCCACCGATCCGGAGGGCCGGGTGAAGTTCTTCAAGCTGGCCTGGGACGCAGTGGGCAGCGAGTTCGCCTCGCGCCACGCCCAGTACGAGATGTTCTATGCCGGCGCCTCCTTCGTGACGCGCGGGCATTCCTTCCGCACCTATGACTGGGAACGCGGCGCGCAGATGCTGGACGGCGTCCTGAACTCCTACGACCTGGACGGGACCAAGGCGGCGCGCGGCCTCGCCGCCGAATAGGCGCCTGCCCTGCGCACCACCACCGAAGAGAAAGGCGCCTGATCCGAATGTCCGCCACCCTGTCGAATGCCGAGATCCTCGACACCCGCTTCCGCGCCGCGCTGCGCCGGATGGCGGAAGCCGGGCGCGTCGAGACCTATGCGGCGCCGGCCGATCCGAATCTCGAGATTTCCGCCATCATGAAGCGGCGCGATGGCGGCCCGGCGATTCTTTTCTCCAACCCCGTCGGGCACGACAAGCCCGTGATCGGCAACCTCCTCTCCTGCCGGGAGAATGTAGAAGCGGCCTTCGGCACGGATTTCCGGACCATTCGCCAATTCGTCGGCCGCGCGATCGGCAACCCATTGCCGCCGCAAGTCACGTCCCATGCGCCCGTACAGGAGGTGGTGCACCGCACCGGCTTCGACCTGGGCAGCATGTTCCCCGTGCTGAAGCACGCGCCGGGGGATGGCGGCCGCTTCTTTACCGCCGGCATCGTCATCGTGCGCGATCCCCAGACGGGCATCTACAATGCCTCCTATCACCGGCTGCAGCTCGTCGGTCCGGACCGTGTCGCGATCAAGCTCGATTATGGCCGCCATCTTCGCCTCGCCTTCGAGCGGGCGAAGCAAACGGGTGAGGACCTGCCCGTGGTGGTCTGCATCGGCGCGGATATCGCCCTGCACTACACAGCGGCCACCATGGGCTCCCAGATGCCGGAAAGCGCGGATGAGCTCGCCGTCGCCGGCGGCCTTGCCGGCCGTGCCCTGCCGGTGGCGAAGGCCCTGACGGTGGACCTGATGGTTCCCGCCGAGACGGAGATCGCCCTGGAGGGCCATATCTCCGCGACGCAAACGGTGCGCGAAGGTCCCTTCGGCGAGTTCGTCGGCTTTCCCTCCCCCGAGGACGATGCCCCCGTGCTCGTGGTGGATTGCGTCACCCATCGCCGCAATCCCGTCTATCACGCGATCAACGGCTATGGCCGCGAAACCGTGATGCTGCGGAAATACGTGCTGGAGGCCAGCCTGCTAAAGGCCGTGCAGCCCGCCGTCCCCATCGTGGTGGATGCGGAGATGACTGCCGGCGGCATGCATCGCTTCCACGCCGTGGTACAGGTGAAGAAGGCATCCCGCCAGCATGAGGGCTTCCAGCGCAACGCTATCCTCGCGGCCTTCGGGGCGCTGAAGGATCTGGACATGGTCATCGTAGTGGATGACGACATCGACATCCGCGACCCCTTGGATGTGGAATACGCGCTGGCCACCCGCTTTGAGGCTTCGCGCGATCTTATCCTGATTCCTGGCGCGCGCGGGCATGAATATGTCCGTGCCAGCAATGAGGGCATCCGCGCCAAGCTTGGCATCGATGCGACCGTGCCCTTCGAGGAGCGGGAGCGCTTCCAGCGCATCGCCTTCGCCCCGGTCGAGATCAACGAAGGGCAGTTCACCCGCGATCCGGCCGAAGCCGGGCGCTGGTTCCAGGGCTAAAAAAAAGCGCCCCATAACAACGGGCCCGTCACGCGGCATGGAAATCATGGAGATGGCATGATGTTCAGGCGAGAGTTGATGGCGGCGGGCCTGGCGGGCCTTGCCCTTCCGCATGGGGCATGGGCCCAGGGTACCTGGCCCGACCGGCCTATCCGGTTCGTTGTTCCTTTTCCGCCGGGCGGCAACACCGATGCGGTGGGCCGTATAGCCGCGCAATACATTCAGGAAGCGCTAGGTGGGCGGTCGGTCGTGATTGAGAACCGCGGCGGCGCAGGCGGGATAATCGGCAGTGACTATGTCTCCAAGTCTCCGCCGGACGGCTACACTTTCCTGGTCGGCAGCATCGGCTCGATCACCATCTCCCCTGCGATCGAGCGCATGCCGTACGATCCATTGAAGGATCTGGCGCCGGTCAGCATCCTGAATACCAACCCGCTGGTCCTGATCGCACGCAAGAATCTTGGCCTCTCCTCCGTGAGGGAGCTGGTGGAGCGGGCCAAGGCCAAGCCGGATTCCCTAACCTACGGATCCAGTGGCATTGGCGGGCTCATGCATGTCTCGGCGTTGCTGTTCGACAGCCGCAGCGGTACGCGACTGACCCACATTCCCTATCGCGGCGGCGCTCCCGCGGTGACGGCGCTGATTGCCGGCGAGGTGGACCTCGTCTTCGCCAACATGTCCGATGCGTTGCCCCATGTGCAGGCTGGTGCCGTCGTGCCGCTTGGCGTGACCACAGCCAAGCGCAGCGCTGAACTGCCCGCAGTGCCGACGATTATGGAGAGCGGCATCCCTGACTATGTCACGGAGTCCTGGAACGGTCTTTTTGCCCCCGCCGGCACACCGGCACCCATCGTGAACCGCATGTCCTCCATCTGCGCGGCCATGGCGAAGGATCCGGAGGTCCGCCGGCGCATGGCCTCCTTCGGTTCCGTCGCCGTCTCCTCAACGCCGGAGGACTATGCGCGCATGCTCCGGGAGGAGACGGAGCAATGGGCCACAACGCTGAAAACGGCAGGCCTCTCCAGGCCGGCGTAACCGGCGCGGCGGAAGACGGGGCCTTCCCCGTCCTCCTTAGGTTCCGCAGAAAGTTACATAGGGCTCGCCGGCCGGCGCCGGCGGCTCGTCGGCGCCCGGCTGGTCCTCATAGGGCCGGGCCAGGCTGTCCAGCAGCACATTAAAAGGCCCGAGATCGTCGTTCTGCATGGCGGCGGTCAGCGCGGCCTCCACCAGATGGTTGCGCGGGATCACGGCGGGGTTCACCGCCCGCATGGCGGCGGCCCGCGCAGCCGGATCGCCGCCCTCCTCCGCCAAGCGGGCGCGCCAGCGGGTGGCCCAGGCGTCATAGGCAGCCGGATCGGTGAACAGGGCGCGGACAGCCGCGTCGCCGGCCGGGTCCTCGGCCGCGCGGCAGAGCCGGCGGAAGGTAAGGGTGAAGTCGGCCCCGTTCTCCGCCATGGCGTTCAGCAGTTCCCCGGCCAGGGCGGCATCACCCGTGCGGTCGCCCGGCAGCCCGATTTTGGTGCGCAGCCCCCCGAGATAGGCGGCCTCGAAGGCCGGGGCATAGCCCGCCAGCACCTCGTTCGCGACGGCGAGGGCAGCTTCCTCGGTATCGCCGAGCAGGGGCAGCACGGCCTCGGCCAGGCGGGCCAAGTTCCACTGCATGATCCGGGGCTGGTTACCATAGGCGTAGCGGCCGAACTGATCGATGGAGCTGAAGACCGTCTGTGGGTCGTAGGCATCCATGAAGGCGCAGGGGCCGTAATCGATCGTCTCACCGGAGATCGAGCTGTTATCGGTGTTCATCACCCCGTGGATGAAGCCGATCAGCATCCAGCGGCCGACCAACGCGGCCTGCCGTGCCACCACGCCCTCCAGCAAGGAGCGATAGGGATTCGGGGTCCCGGCTGCCTCAGGGTAGTGCCGGGCGATGGCGTGGTCGGCCAGAATCTTCAGCGCCTCCACATCTCCACGCGCGGCGAAATAGGCGAAGGTACCCACGCGAATATGGCTGGATGCCACGCGGGTCAGCACAGCGCCGGGTAGCGCTGTCTCGCGCCGCACCTCCTGACCCGTAGCCACCGCCGCCAGGGCGCGGGTGGTGGGCACGCCCAGGGCGTGCATGGCCTCGCTGACCAGGTACTCGCGTAGCACCGGTCCCATGGCCGCGCGCCCATCGCCCATGCGGGAGAAGGGGGTCGGGCCGGAGCCCTTAAGCTGGATGTCGAAGCGCGCCCCATCCGGCGCCACAACCTCTCCGACCAGGATGGCCCGGCCATCGCCGAGCTGCGGGACGAAGTTGCCGAACTGGTGGCCGGCATAGGCGGTGGCGATTGGCTCGGCACCCACCGGCACGCGGTTGCCGGCCAGGACGGCCGCGCCTTCCGGCGTGGCGAGCGCGGCAGGGTCGAGGCCGAGCCGCTCGGCGAGGGCGGTGTTCAGCTTCAGCAGCCGCGGTGCCGCCACCGGCGTGGGGTCCAGCCGGGCGCGGAAGCGGTCGGGCAGCCGCGCATAGGAGTTGTCGAAGGGGAAGCGGATCGCCTCCTCCTTCCGGGCCGCCTCGAAGGTGCCGGCATCGGTCATGGTCATGATAAGGCTCAGATCGCGCCGGGCCAGCCGTGAAACAAGAACCCCGCCGTTCGCTTCGGCGCGATCAGTCCTGCTGCTGGCCCAAGAGGTCGGCAAGTCGCCCGGCTGCGGCGGCGTTGGATTCCGCCTCGATGGCCCGGTAGGTCCGAACCACCGCCTCGCCCAGCCCTGTCAGCCGGGCTCCGCCGCCCCCTGCCCCGCCAGCTGCCGTCTCCGCCACCGGCGCGCCGAGGCCGCGATTCAGCGCCTCCACCAGTTCCCAGGCCCGCCGATAGGACATGCCAAGGGCACGCCCAGCAGCCGAAATGGAGCCGGCGCGGCCAATCTCCTCCAGCAGCCGCACCTTACCTGGGCCGATCCGTACCCCGTCTCCCAGGTCGAGCCGGATGCTAAGGCGCGGACTGGCACCGTCCCCGGATGCAGAAACGCGCTTGGTCGGAAGCATTCTCAGCCCTGCAGCCGAAACCGGAGCATGAGATTGTTGGCGGGCATCTCCTGAATACCGGCCCCCTCAAATCCGCACGCTGCGGCGGCATCCGCCACGGCCTCAAGGTCCCGCACGCCCCATTCAGGATTCCTGCGGCGCAGATCCTCGTCGAAATCCGCGTTGCTCGGCGCCGTATGCCGCCCTTCCCGCCGATAGGGTCCGTAGAGAATCAAGGGACCTCCGGTCGGCAGGCGCGCGGCCGCCCCGCGCAGCAGCCCGAGTGTCGCCGCCCAGGGGGCAATATGAATCATGTTGATGCAGAGCACCGCATCCGCCCGGGTAACCGGCCATTCTTCCCCTTCGGCGTCCAGCCTCAGCGCCGGGCGGATGTTTCCGCGCCCTTCGCCCGCCACCCAGGCATCGATACTGGCCAGCGCCCCCGGATCGGGGTCGGTTGGCTGGAACTCCAGATGCGGCAGGGCGCCGGCGAAATGCACGGCGTGTTCGCCCGAACCGCTGGCCACCTCCAGCACCAAGCCCTTCGGCGGCAGCCAGCGCCGCAGCACCGCAAGAATGGGATCGCGGTTGCGCGCCGCGGCCGGTGCATGCCGCCGGGCACCCGACAAAGCTCCGCTCATGCTTCAATGCCTCCCGATCGTCCGGGATGGATCATAGGGCGTGATCCCCGAAATTCGCTCGAAATCGGCCTGCATACCGGCACCAAGCATCACGCTTGAGCACCCGCTTCAACCGGTCCCACGCTCTGCCAGCACCCGTGCCCGATAGCGTTGCACGCGCTCCTTGAGTCCCGGCCGCGCAACGGAGCGGGCCAGGGCAGCCAGGTCAGCCGCGTCGTCGGCCCGCCGCGTCCGCCGGTGCAGCATGGCGACGGTCTCCGCGTCCAGGCGGGTGGCATCGTGCCGCGCGGCCTCAAGGGCCGCCGCCACGCTCTCCGGCGGCAAGACCTCCGTTGCCAGCCCGATGGACAATGCTGTGCGGGCATCCAGCGCCTTCCCCTTCAACAGCAGAGCCCGCGCGGTGCAATCGCCCACCAACCCCGCAAGGCGTCCGGTTCCGAGCACAAGGCCGAAGGCAGGCCCCGGGAAGGACAAGCGTGCCTCCTCTATGGCAATGCGATGATCACAGACCGCGAAAAGATCCGCCCCTGCCCCGAAAATCCGCCCATTCCCGACCGCCAAGGTGGTGACCGGCGCAGCATGGATCGCCTGCAGCAGTATCTCGATCCTGATAACCCGCAGGGCGAGGTCCCCGTCCGAGATCGCATCCAGATCCGACAGATCGAGACCCGTGCAGAAATGTCGCCCTGAGCCGCGCAGCACGATCAACCGGGCTCCCGTGGCGACCGCCTTCCCGAATTCCTGCTCCAACGCCTCGACCAGATCCGGCCCAAGCGCATTCCCACGCTCCGGCCGGTCCAGCCAAAGCGTCACGACCTCCTCGTCCCTCTCGCTTCGCACGGGGGATAGGATGGCGCTCAACGCTGCAGCTCCCGCAGCAAATCCGGCCCCGGTTCGCTGGAATAGCCGGAGATGAACTCCTTGATGCTGCCATCGGCAAGAAAGACATGCCGGCGCACGGTGCCGATATCGGCACCATACAGGTGGATGCTGATCGACACCCGGTCGTCGAAGGCATTGGTCACCCGGTGGATATCCCCGATGCTGGGAGAAACCGCCTCGATATCACCGGGTTCAAGCCGGACCGGCGCGCCGGAGGGAAGCAGCTGGCCATCCGCCGTCCGCTCAAAATTTGTGGAGATCTCGGCACCGCGCAGCATCCCGATCAATCCCCAGACCGTGTGGTCATGGATCGGCGTCGCCTGCCCGGGGCCCCAGACAAAGCTCACCAGCGAGAAGCGTCCCGCCGGATCACGGTAGATCAGGTGCTGGCGATAATATTGCGGCGACCAGGCGGCGCAGCTTTCCGGCAGCCAATCATCCACGGCAATCAGCCTGGCGAGCAGCGGCCTCGCTGCGTCCAGCAACGCCGCCTCTCCCTGCACTTGGTCCACCACCTCCGTCACTGCCCGGACGAAGGCCGCCAGCTTCGTGATGCCCATGCCGTGAATATCCTCCCGCCCAGCCTTTCAGCCGGAAGATTGGGCGGTCGAGCCAGCGGAAGCCAGCACTCACGCTCCTCCGCAAAGTAGCGCCCGCCCGTGGAACCGTCACGCCGCGAGCCCTTGGCGGCCCGGTGGCCCGAAACCTGCTGTTGTTCGGCCGCGGCGGTTTCACAGCGCCGCGAGACCGCTGGTAGAAGGGCGCAGGCGGCAGGCCTCCGCCACGATCCATAGCGTCGGGGAGTCACGATGACCGTGCGCAAGATGCATCTGGTTGCCTATCTGAAGGCTGGCCCGAATCACAGCTATCCCGGCGGATGGCGGCATCCGAGCGCGACGCTGGACGACCTCTTCGAACCTAGCCGCTACGAGCACATTGCCCGCGTGCTGGAGGCCGCGCGTTTCGACGCCTGCTTCTTCGCCGACGGCCTGGGCATTCCCGACATCTACCGAGGCAGCTATGATGACTATCTCGGCCGCGGTGGCCAGCTCAGCCTGCTCGACCCCATGGTGCTGCTCCCCTACATGGCGCGCGTCACCTCGCGCCTTGGCCTGGGCGCTACCCTCTCGACCACCTTCACCAATGCCTATCAACTTGCCCGCAGCCTCGGATCGCTCGACCTGCTGAGCAAGGGCCGCGTGGCCTGGAACGTCGTCACCACCGCACGTGAGTTCGAGGCACGCAATCACGGCAGCACCCCGCTGCCGCCGAAGGACCTGCGCTACGACATGGCCGATGAGGTGCTCGAAGCCTGCTGCGCCCTCTGGGACGGCTGGGACGAGGATGCGCTGGTGCTGGACAAGGCCAGCGGCGTCTTCGCCGATCCTTCCAAGGTCCGCTACGCCAATTACGGCGGCCGCTATGTCAGCACGCGGGGCCCGCTCTCCATCCCACGCAGTCCACAGGGCCGGCCCGTCATCATGCAGGCGGGCGCTTCCGGCCGCGGCCGCGACTTCGCCGCGCGCTGGGCGGAGATGATCTTCTGCTCGCCCGTCACCAAGGCGGACGGCATCGCCTATCGTAGCGACATCCGGAGCCGCATGGAGCGCCTCGGCCGCGCCCCTGATCTTTGCGCCGTGCTCCCCACCGTTTCCGTGGTGGTGGGTGAGACGGAAGCGATCGCGAAGGAGAAGGCGGCCCTTTTTGAATCCCTGGTGGATCCTGAGCTGGTCCTCGCCTCCAGTTCCTGGTCCGTCGGTGCCGACCTCAGCACGATCGACAGTCCGGAGGCGATAAAGGCCCAGCCCGGCAATCAGGGGGTCCACGGCCACCGCGAACGCATGATGCAGGTTGCGCGTGCCAAGGGCATCAGCTTCTCCGAGGCCGTGCGCAAGCCACGCGACCTCCTGGCCGGAACGCCCGCGATGATCGCCGATGTGATGGAGGACTGGTTCCGCTCCGGCGCCTGCGATGGCTTTATCCTGCCGCCGACCACCTTCCCCACGACCTTCGAGGAGTTCGGCCGCATGGTCGTGCCGGAACTCCAGCGCCGCGGGCTGTTCCGGCAGGACTATGCTGGGCGGACGCTGCGGGAGAACCTGCACAATCCCGGATAAAAGCCCCGAAGGGGAGGTATGCCCCTAGCGCTGTCACGCCAGGGGCGCTGTGCGCCCGGCAAACCGACGAAAAAGATGCGGGGCTCCGGGGAGGATTTTTCTCCCCGGCCTTTCTCATCGGGGCCAAACAGCTTCCAGCACCGACCCCGTTGCGGACTCCGTAATCAGCGCCCGCCCGCTATCCACCAGCAGATTCGTCACGGTGTGACCGCGGCAGGATTGCAGCCGCGCCATCACCTCCCCTTGCTCCGACAGCACGAAGACGCAGCCCAGCGAAGCATGCGCCACCAGCAAGCGGCCTGCTGCATCCACCGCCATTCCGTCTGGGCCGGAGGTTCCGTGGAAGGAGGCAAAGCGTCCCACCTTCGCCGTCGATCCATCCGGCAGCAGCGGCAGGCGCCACACCGCGTTGTCGCGCGTCATGGCGACGAACAGCACATCCTCCTCCGGTGAAAGCGCCAGGCCATTCGGGCTCGGCCCATTGCTCAGCAGGCAATCCAGCCGCCCATCCGGCGCTAGCCGGTACACGCGCCCCGTGGGATCGTGCAATCCGCTCTGCCCCTGGTCCGTGAAGTACAGGTCGCCATTCCGTGCGAATACAAGATCATTGGGCCCCTTGAACCGCTCGCTGTTCCGGCGGCTGAGCACGGGCTCCGGCACACCGCCGGAAAGCGGCAGCGACAGGATGCCTTGCTTGTAATCGGCGATGTAGAACCGGTCGCCGTCCGGATGCAGCGCCAACCCGTTCGGCTCGCCGTCGTAATCGGCCAGCGTTATCCAGTCGCCATTCGTGCCGATACGAAAAATCCGCCCATGCGGGATGTCGGTCACATACAGGTTGCCGTCCCGGTCCAGGCAGGGCCCTTCCAGGAAGCAGTCCACCGGTGCGCCGCGCTTGTTGGCGCGCGACCACTCCGTCACCACCGGCCGGCGCAGCGCATCCGGCATGCTGGCGTGAAGCGTGGTCTCGATGATGGCCGGGGCGGCGTAAGGCATCATGGCGTATCTCTTCGCTGAACAGATTCGGTTTCCGGCCGGGGCGGGGCAGTCCCGCCGAGAATGCGCGACAGATCCTGCGCTGCCTCGGCCACGATCCCGGCCAGCCTTTCGCAATTTGCCGGGTCGAAGCGATGCAGCGGCCCCACCACGCCCAGCGCGCCCGCCAGCCCGTCCGGCGCGAAGACCGGCGCGGCCACCGCCGCCGTCTCTGGGTCACGCTCGCCCAATGAAACATAGACACCATGCGCCCGCACCGCGGCATCCTGTGGCGTGTTTCCATCGGTATAGGCCGTCAGCACCCGCCCGCTCGCCCCGCGATCCAGCGGCAGGCGCGATCCTTCCTCGACATGGTGCCGGATCAGCCGGTCCGAATGGTGCCGGAACAGGCAGATGCGCTGCGCACCCTCGCGCACGTAGAAGCCCGCCGTCTCGCCCGTGCGAGCGGTCAGTGCAGCCAATGCCGGGCGGACACGATCGGCCAGGTTGAAGGCTTCCCGGTACAACAGCCCAAGCCGCAGCGGCGTCGGGCCAAGCCGGAATGCGCCTTCCACATCCCGGTGCAGATAGCCGAAGCGGATCAGCGAACCCGCCAGGCGCAGCACGGTGCTCGGATACAGCCCCGCCCGCGCCGCCAGTTCGCTCAATGTCAGCCGCGGCCGCCCGTCGGTGAAGGCCTCCAGCAAGGAAAGCGCCCGCTCCACCGCGTCCACGCGCGGCTCCGCCGAAGCAGTTGCCTCCCCCTTGGCCGCCTGCGCCGCCGAAGAGGGCGGCCGTCCCCGGCGCTTCGGCGGAACCGGCCGCGCAGCTTCGGCAGTCATGACGTTTCCCCGTTGACGCGCACATCAGTCGTCCCTACGAATTCTTCTCAGGAAAAATAATTTCTGTCCAGCAGAAATTCTCGTGTGCCGAGACGCTGGTCGGACCCATGGGAAGAAAGCCAACCATGCCGCTCTCCACGCGCGCCGCTGCCCTGCCTCGCCGCACCGCCCTCCTGGCGCCGCTAGCGGCCCTGGCCACCCCGCACCTCGCCCGCGCCCAGGACACCGACTGGCCAACCCGCCCTGTGCGCGTGATCATGCCCTACGCCGCAGGCGGCCCAACCGACGTGATCGCGCGCCTTCTCTGCGACACCCTCTCCCAGCGCCTGCCGCAGCGCTTCGTGGTGGAGAACCGTACCGGTGCCGGTGGCAATATCGGCGCCTCCGCCGCCGCGAAATCCGCACCGGACGGCACCACCTTTCTCTTCACCAATACCGGCCATGCGGTGAACCGCTCGCTCTACGCGAAGCTGGACTACGACCCGCAGAAGGACCTCGTTCCCGTCACCATCGTGGCCGAAAGCCCGATGGTTCTGCTCGTTCCGCCCAACGCCCCCTTCCGCACCCTCGCCGAACTCGTGGAGCAGGCGCGCGCCAAGCCCGGCGAGTTCTCCTATGGCAGCACCGGCACCGGCGGCGCGCTGCAGCTCGTCAGCCTGCTCTTCCTCAAGGCCGCTGGCCTGCACATGGAGGAGATCCCCTATCGCGGCAGCGCCCCCGCCGCGCAGGACCTGCTCGCCGGCCGCCTGAACATGCTCTACGACGCCGGCGTCACCGGCTTCCCCCTCGCCCAGGCAGGCCAGGCCCGCGCCCTTGCGGTTTCCTCGGCGCAGCGCTCCAGCGTGATGCCTGACGTGCCGACGATTGCGGAGGCCGGCTTCCCCGCGGCTACCTTCAGCGTGTGGCAGGGCCTCTTCGCCCCCGCCGGCACCCCCGCCCCGATCATCGCGCGTTTCCGGAACGAGGTCGCCGCCGTGCTGAATGAGGGCCCGTTGCGTCAGCGCCTGGTCGAGCTGGGTGCCGAGCGCATCATCGCCGACAGCCCTGCCGAGGCCCGCCGCTACGTGGATGCCGAGATGGACCGCTGGGCCGGCGTCCTGCGCGAGGCCGGCATCCAGCCGCAATGAGGCGCGAAGCGCGCCCGCATTTCAGGGCAGAAGGAGTTCCGGCATGAGCATCCTCGTCAGCGAGGTCGGCCCACGCGACGGGCTGCAATCCATTCGCCGCACCATGCCGACGGAAGCCAAGATCCGCTGGATCCGCGCCTTGGCCGCTGCCGGATTGCGGGAGATCGAGGTCGGCTCCTTCGTGAACCCGAAGAAGCTGCCGCAAATGGCGGACGCTGCGGAGCTGGTGCGCGCGGCGCTCGAGATCCCCGGCCTGACCGTACTTGCGCTAGCGCCGAACCTGCGTGGTGCCCAGGCAGCGCAGGCAGCGGGCGCCCGCAAGATCACCATGCCTGTTTCCGCCTCCAACTCGCACAGCCTCGCCAATATCGGCGTTACGACGGACCGCGCGATCGAGCAGGTCGGCGAGGTTATCGCCTGGCGCGACACACTCCCGGAATCAGCGCGTCTGGAGATCGAGATCGGCATTTCTACCGCCTTCGGCTGCACTATCGAGGGCGCGGTGTCCGAGGATCGCGTCATCGATGTGGCGATACGCCTCGCGCGCCAGGGCGCCGATAGCGTCGGTCTTTCGGACGGCGTCGGCTATGCCAACCCCGCCCAGGTGAAACGCCTGTTCACCCGCCTGCATGCCGAGCTCGGCGACAAGGCCGGCGGTGCCCATCTGCACAACACACGCGGCCAGGGCCTGGCCAATGTCGTGGCGGCACTGGATGTGGGCGTCACGACTTTCGACGCCTCCCAAGGCGGCATCGGGGGCTGCCCCTATTCGCCCGGCGCCACTGGCAACATCGTCACCGAGGATCTGGTCTGGATGCTGGAGGCCATGGGCCTCGACACGGGCGTGGACCTGGAGAAGCTCGCCGAGGCCCGCAGGATCCTGGAGGAGGGCCTGCCCGGCGAATCCATCTACGGATACCTGCCGGATGTCGGCACCGAGAAGGGCTTCCATTACGCCAATGGGCGCCTCGCTCCGGAGGGAACCGGCAAGGTGCACCACGGCAAAGATCATGAGGCCGCCGCATGAGCGCCGACACCGCCACCCCGCTGCCGCTCGACGGCATCCGGGTCATCGAATTCTCCCATATGGTGATGGGCCCGACCTGCGGTCTGGTGCTCGCTGATCTCGGCGCCGAGGTCATCAAGATCGAGCCGCGAGGCAAGGGCGACCGCACACGCTATCTCACCTCATCCGGCACCGGCTTCTTCGCCGCCTTCTCGCGCAACAAGAAGTCCGTCCAGCTCGACACGAATGACGACGCGGACGTTGCCATCATTCAGCGCCTGACGGACACCGCCGATGTGGTCATCGAGAATTTCCGTCCCGGCGGCCTCGCCGCGCGCGGCCTGGGTTACGACACGCTGTCGAAGCGCAACCCGCGCCTCATCTACTGCTCCCTCAAGGGCTTCCTCTCCGGCCCCTATGAGAACCGCACCGCGCTGGATGAAGTAGTGCAGATGATGAGCGGCCTCGCCTACATGACCGGCCCACCCGGCCGTCCACTCCGCGCCGGCGCGCCGGTGAACGACATGATGGGCGGCATGTTCGGTGCCATCGCCATCCTGGGCGCGCTTCGCCAGAGGGAGATGACGGGCAAGGGACAGCACCTGCAGTCCGGCCTGTTCGAGAACGCCGCCTTTCTCGTCTCCACCCATATGTTGCAGCAGGCCATCACGGGCGTGGCGCCTCCCTCCATGGCGGCGGGGAAGCGGGCCTGGGGCGTCTATGATGTCTTCACCGCCGCTGACGGCATTTCACTCTTCATCGGTGTCGTCACCGAACGGCAGTGGGAGATCTTCACCCGGGCGCTCGGCGAGCCGGCACTGCTGGATCCCGCCTGGGCCACCAACTCGCTGCGTGCTCAGGGCCGCGAAACGCTGATCCCGCTGGTGCAGACCCTGGTGGGCAAGCACAGCGCAGCCGAGCTGGAAGCGATGTGCGAGAAGGCCGGCCTGCCCTTCGCCCGCATCAACCAGCCCGGCGACCTCTATGATGATCCGCATCTGAACGCCACCGGTGGCATGCTGCCGCTCACCCTGCCCGATGGCCGTGCGACCAGTGTGCCCGCCCTGCCCATCCAGTTCGGCGACTCCCGCCTCGGCCTACGTTCCGACCTGCCTGCCCCGGGCCAGCACACCGCCGAGGTGCTGCGCGAACTAGGCCTGGAAACCGAGACACCGGATACCCCTGCCGCCGCGCCAAGCTGACAGAAACGGCCGGAACCCACGCTCCGGCCGCGTGCCCGCGCTGATAACGAGAACCGAGGAGCCAAGAATGAACCGTCGTCATCTTCTGCTCGCCGCTGCGGGCGGCGCCCTGGTCCCGGCCGCCTCGCATGTTGCACGCGCCCAGGGCGCCGCGTCCTGGCCCGACCGCCCTATCCGCCTGATCGTCCCTTATCCGCCCGCGGGCGGCACCGACGTGATCTCGCGTGAGATCGGCGGACGCCTCGCCGCCTCCACCGGCTGGAACATCGTCATCGAGAACCGCCCGGGCGCCGGAGGCAATATCGGCATCGACACGGTCGCGAAGGCAACCGACGACCATACGATCGGCATGGGCCAGACCTCGAATCTCGCGATCAATCCCACGCTCTACGCCGCCAACATCACCTATCAGCCACTGCGCGACCTGGCCTTGATCTCCCTCGTCGCCGTCCAGCCCAATGTGCTGGTCGTGGCGAAGAATTCCCCATTTCGCAGCATCGCCGATGTTGTGCGCGCGGCGAAGGCGAAGCCGGGCGAGTTGAGCGCCGGCAATCCCGGAAGCGGCACAATCGGCCATCTCGCGACCGAGTTGCTCAACCGCCGCGCGGGCGTGGATATTGCCGTCATTCCCTATCGCGGCGCCTCCCAGGTCTCGACTGACCTGCTGGCCGGCCGCATCGACCTCTACTTTGCCAACCCCCTCGCGGTACGCGGCATGATGGAATCGGGTGAGATGCGCGCCCTCGCCGTCACCTCGCCACGGCGTGCTAGTTCGATGCCCGAGGTGCCCACCATGATCGAGGCAGGCTACGAGGGCTTCGAGGCCGTGAACTGGACCGGCCTCGTTGCCCCGGCCCGCATGCCCGCCCCTGTCATCGTCCGGCTCAACGAGGAGGTCCGCAGGGCCCTTGCCCTACCTGCCGTTATCGAGCGCCTGGCCGTCGAGGGCGCCGAGCCCAAGCCGTCCTCCCCGGAGGAATTCCGCAGCTTCCTGACGTCCGAGTTGGAGAAGTGGGGCAAGGTGGTGCGCGAGAGCAAGGTGAAGGTGGAGTAACCGGAAGGCGGCCGGACCTGGCCGCAGTCCCACGATCATTCGTCCACGGGCCGGGCCAAGCAGATCTGGTTCAGGCTGTCGGCGGTAAGCGGATTGCGCGCGAAATCGCCATAACGTGCCGTGAGTTCGAAGCCCGCCACCTGAAGCAAAAGAGAAAGCTCCTGTGGGAAGAACTGCCGCAGCACGAGTGGCGCCATTCTCTGTACGGGGTGTCCCGCACGCCGCACGCGCCAGTGGGCCGTGCGGACCTGAGTTAGCGGATCGTAGCTTGCGACCTCCTCGGCTTCGATAGAGGAGGAGGGATTCGGTCCAAGATCCAGCCGCCGGACCTCACCCTCCGGCCGGGACAGAAGCCGGAGATCCGGTCGCACGACATCGAAGGCGAGGCAGCCACCGGACGGCAGATGGCGCCGGATAGCGGCCAGACAGGAGCGGATATCCTCCGCTTCGGTAAGATGCGCCAGTGAGTTGCAGGAGATCACAACCAGGGCGAAGCGGCGGCCCAGTTCGAAGTTCCGCATGTCGCCGTGGAGGAAGGTAACGGCGGTTTCCTGGGACCTTGCCTTGCGCCGCGCTGCTGTCAGCATCTCCGGCGAGGCATCCAGCCCCACCACTTCATGCCCGTCTCGCGCAAGCGGAAGAGTCAAGCGCCCGGTGCCGCAGGCAAGTTCCAGGATCGGGCCCCCGGTGCGGCGCGCCTCCTCGCGATAGAACGCCTCGCAAGGGCCAGGCTGGACAATGGCATCATAGAGCTCGGCGACGCTGTACAGGGACGGAACGGGGTCATTCTGGAGCAGGGCGGCACGCAAGGGCTTCTCCGTCATTCGTAATGGCAGAGGCCAAGGATCATTGTTCCTAAGCTCGTTGAACCAACAATTCCAGGAGGAGCTTAGGATACACCGCGTCGGCCAGCCCACAGTGCTGCATGCCGGACAACGTGGCCTGATGAAGTGCCGCGCCTGCGCTCAGCGGAACAGACCTCTCTCTTCCCCTGCTCTTGTCAATTCACTCGTCCCAGCAGTCCGCGCGCGATGACCTGGGCCTGAATTTCCGCCGCTCCCTCGAAGATCGAGAGAATGCGCGCGTCGCAAAGCACGCGGCTGATCGGGTATTCGATGGCGTAGCCATTGCCGCCATGGATCTGCAGCGCGCTGTCCGCGTTGCTCCAGGCCACGCGCGCTGCCAGCAGCTTCGCCATGCCCGCCTCCATGTCGCAGCGTTGCCCGCTATCCTTCGTGCGCGCCGCGAAATAGGTGAGCTGCCGCGCCATCATTGTCTCGGCCGCCATCCAGGCCAGCTTCGCATGCACGCGCGGGAAATGCAGGATCGCCTTGCCGAACTGCTCCCGCGTCGTCGCATAGGCCACGCCCAGCTCCATCGCGTTCTGCGCCACGCCGAGCGCGCGTGCCGCCGTCTGGATGCGCGCGCTCTCGAAGGTCTCCATCAGCTGTTTGAAGCCCTGGCCTTCCACGCCGCCAAGCAGTGCGGAAGCCGGCACCTCGAAGCCGTCGAAGCCGATCTCGTACTCCTTCATCCCCCGATAGCCGAGCACGGGGATTTCTGCCCCGCTCATCCCCGCTGCCGGGAAGGGATCCGTCTCCGTTCCACGCGGCTTCTCCGCCAGCAGCATGGACAGGCCCTTGTAGCCGGACCCCGCCGGCCCCGTCCGCACCAGCAGCGTCATCAGGTCCGAACGTGAGCCATGGGTGATCCAGGTCTTCGCGCCATAGACCTTGTAGACATCGCCCTCCCGCACCGCACGGGTGCGGAGATTGCCCAGGTCGGAACCAATATTGGGCTCGGTGAAAACCGCCGTGGGCAGCGTCTCGCCCGAGGCCAGCCGCGGCAGCCAATGCGCCTTCTGCTCCGTGGTGCCGCCAAGGCGTATCAGCTCCGCCGCGATCTCCGACCGCGTGCCGAGCGAGCCCACGCCGATATAGCCACCGCTCAACGCCTCCGAGACCAGGCACATGGCGACCTTGCCCAGTCCGAGCCCGCCGAACTCCTCCGGAATGGTCAGCCCGAAGACGCCCATCTCGGAAAGCTTGCCGATCAGGTCGAGCGGGATCAGCTCGTCGCGCTGATGCCAGCCCTGGGCATGCGGCGTTACCTCGGCAGCCGTGAAGCGCAGGAACTCCGCCCGTGTCGCCTCCAGCGCATCGTCCTCCAGCCCGACCGCGCCGTAATCCCCGGCCGCCACCGCCTCGGCCAGTTCCAGGCGCGCCGCCTCCAGCGCCGCCGGGTTGGAAAGCCGCGCCAGCACAGGTTCTGCCAGGAAGCGCGCCACCGCCTCGGGCGGCACGCCCAGATCGGCGGGACGCACCAACTCCGTCTGGCTCATCGGAATGCCGCCAGCGAGCTGCCCGAGATACTCTGCGAAGCCCAGCCGCAGTATCGCCGCCTCGGTGCGGCCCAGCCCGGCACCGGCCGACGACCCATGCGCCCAGCGCAGGGTCTGCCGCAGCGCCTCCACATAGGCCGCCTGCCAGGCCAGCCCGTGCAGCGCGAACTGGTGCCGCTCCATCAGCGCCGCATCCGGCCTGCCGGCCGGCGCCACTGTCGCGGCGACCGCGCGCCGCCCCTCCTCGAACAGCCGCTCCGCCGCCGCCAACGCGGTGTCGTATTCGGACAGCCCCATTCCGTTGCCATCAGCCATCATGATGGATCCTCTCTCAGCGGCCATCGGGGCCGACAACCACCCCATCATCATGCAGCTTGCCGATCGCCGCTGCGGAAAGCCCCAGCACCTCTGCCAGCACCGCGTCGCTATGCTCGCCCAGCCGCGGTGCCGGGCGCGGATCGGGGCGCGCTGTACCGGAGAAGGCGAGAGGCACTGCTGGGGCAAGGATGCGCCCCACACCGGGCTGTTCGATCTCGCTGAACATCGGGTTGGCCGGGGAGACCCGCGGGTCCTCCCGCACCAGCTGTCCGAAATCCTGGTACGGCCCCCACAGGATGCCGCTACCCTCGAACAGCTGCGCAATCTCGGCCAGCGTATGCCGGGCAAACCACGGGGCCAGCACCGCCCCGATGGCGTGCCGCGCCTCGAAGCGCCCACCCTCGTCGTTCAGGTCCACATCCAGCATGGGCCCGATCATCGCCAGCTTTTCCGCCAGCCCCGTGACCTTCCCGATCGCCCGCCATTGCCGGTTGGAGATGGCGACCAGCATCACCCGCCGCCCATCCGCCGTCGGGAAGTCGCGCCCGAAGGCGCCGTAGAGGTCATTGCCGATCGGCTGGCGAACGGCCCCATTCACCTGCACATCGGCCACGTATCCCAGATTGGCCACAGAGGCGAAGGCCACATCCGCCAGCGACAACACCACCTCTTGCCCGCGCCCCTCGCGCCGCCGCACCCGCTCCGCCGCCAGCAGCCCGGTCGCCAGGTAAAGCCCAGCCGCGATGTCCCAGGCCGGCAGCACATGGTTCACCGGCTCCCCGCCCCGGCCGGTCGCCATAGGGAAGCCCGCCGCGCAGTTGACGGTGTAGTCCAGCGCGCCGCTGCCATCCGGATTGCCGATCAGCCGCAGCATGATCAGGTCCGGCCGGTCCGCGGAAAGCGCCGCATGGCTCATCCAACCGCTTGCCGGCAGGTTGGTCAGCAGGATCCCGGCATCCTCGCCCCCACCGCAGATCAGGGCACGGGCGATCTCCTGCCCCTCCGGCCGGTTCAGCGCCAGCGCCACCGAGCGCTTGGCCTTGTTGAGCCCGGTCCAGTACAGGCTGGTTCCCTCGGGCGAGAGTGGCCAGCGCCGGTAGTCGATATTGCCGCCGATCGGATCGATCCGGATCACGTCCGCGCCGAGTTGCGCCAGCGTCATCCCCCCGATCGGCGCCGCGATGAAGGCCGCGACCTCGACGACCCGAAGGCCAGATAGCGGGCCAGCCATCAGCCGGCCCTGCCCCGGACAGTGAACTGCACCGGGGCAGACGCCCCCGCGCTCCGCGGCCGTCGCGCCAGCCGCCCCTCGAGCCTCAACCAGGCATTCATGTTCCGCGGTTCCTCCTGGCCTGGATCATAGGTCGGATCAGCCGAGGGGCGGAATAGCCCGGCAGCCGGCCGCTTCAGGCGCCTCACAATTCCATCAGGGGTGAGGATCCTTCCGGCAGCCACGCGCGAAACGGACACCTTCCGCTCATATAGCCCCAGGCGACTGATCCAGCGGTCTGGGCAGGCTTAAGCGCCTCAAGAAGCCTGGGTGGCCAAGCCTCCGGGCTACCGCATGGCTGCCGTCCCTCAACGCATCGGCGATCACGTCCTCGTAGACGCTCAAAATCCGTTGAACCGACGGAGGCCGCCATCGTTCCGACTATCCGCCGACTCGCGCCTGGAATGAGGCGCCTGCAGGTGGTCGGCACGGCATCAGATATCGAACGGAACAGCATCTTGGCTGAGATCAGCGCGTCACGGATCAAGGAAGGCACCCCCAGCATCCTCGGGGCCAGCTGGGACGGCCAGGGCACCAATTTCGCCCTTTTCTCCGCCAATGCCACGAAGGTGGAGGTCTGCCTGTTCGACAGCACGGGCAAGCGCGAGGTCGCGCGCGTCGAGCTGCCGGAATACACGAACCAGATCTATCACGGCTACCTGCCCGATGTGGCGCCCGGCACCTTCTATGGCTACCGCGTCCACGGCCCTTATGAGCCCGAGGCTGGCCACCGCTTCAATCCGAACAAGCTCCTGCTGGACCCCTATGCCCGCGCCCATGCCGGCGAGTTGGAATGGAATCCCGCCGTCTTCGGCTATCAGATGGAGAGTGGCGACGACCTGACCTTCGACGAGCGCGACAGTGCCCGCTTCATGCCGAAATGCGTGGTGGTGGACCCTAATTTCGACTGGCAGGGCGAACCCGGCCGCCGGTTCGTCCCATGGGACCATACCATCACCTACGAGACCCATGTGAAGGGCTTCACGAAGCGCCACCCGAAAGTGCCCGAGAACCTGCGCGGCACCTATGCCGGCCTCGGCCAGAAGGAGGTGGTGAACTACATCAAGTCCCTCGGCGTCACCTCGGTGGAGTTGCTGCCGGTCCACACCTTCATCAACGATGACTTCCTGCTGCAGAAGGGCCTGACCAACTACTGGGGCTACAACACGATCGGCTTCTTCGCGCCCGACCCGCGCTATGCCTCAGACGTGCCGAACAGCCTGCGCGAGTTCAAGGAGATGGTGGCCCGGTTCCACGAGGCCGGCCTCGAGGTGATCCTTGACGTGGTCTATAACCACACTGCCGAGGGCAATGAGAAGGGCGCCACCCTTTCCTTCAAGGGCATCGACAACGCCAGCTACTACCGGCTGATGCCGGACCAGAAGCGCTATTACGTGAACGACACCGGCACTGGAAACACGGTCAATCTTTCCCATCCCCGCGTCATCCAGATGGTGGCGGACAGCCTGCGCTACTGGGTGCAGGAGATGCATGTCGATGGCTTCCGCTTCGACCTCGGCACCATTCTGGCGCGCGAGCCGCACGGCTTTGACGAGCAGAGCGGCTTCCTGAAGGTCAGCCAACAGGACCCCGTGCTACAGACCGTGAAGCTGATCGCCGAGCCCTGGGATTGCGGCCCGGGCGGATACCAGGTGGGTGGTTTCCCGCCGGGCTGGGCCGAGTGGAACGACAGCTTCCGCGACACAGTGCGCGATTTCTGGCGCGGCGAGGCCACAGCCAAGGCTCTCGCCCCGCGCCTCTGCGCCTCGGGCGACAAGTTCAACCACAGTGGCCGCCGCGCCTGGGCCTCGGTGAACTTTATCACCGCGCATGACGGCTTCACGCTGAACGACACCGTCACCTATAACGATAAGCACAACGAGGCGAATGGCGAGGAAAACAAGGACGGCCATTCCGACAACCGCTCGTGGAACTGCGGCGTGGAAGGCCCGACAGAGGACGAGGAGATCAATGCCCTGCGCACCCGCCAGATGCGCAACATGCTCTCCACCCTCATCCTCTCCCAGGGCACGCCGATGCTCCTGGCTGGTGACGAGTTTGGCCGCACCCAGGGCGGCAACAACAACGCCTACTGCCAGGACAACGAGATCAGCTGGCTGGACTGGAATATCGAGGAAAAGGGCCAAGCCCTCATCCGCTTCACCCAGAAGCTGACGGGGCTGCGCCACAAATACCCGATCCTCCGTCGCACCCGCTTCCTCACCGGCGAGTATAACGAGGAACTGGGCGTCCGCGATGTCACCTGGATCAACGCCAATGGCGGCGAGATGCAGCCAGCAGACTGGGACGACTCCAACACCCGTTGCTTCGGCATGATTATGGACGGCCGTGCCCAGGTCACCGGCATCCGCAAGCGCGGCCAGGATGCCACGCTGCTGATGGTGGTCAATGGTTGGCACGATGTGGTCGGCTTCACCTTGCCAGAGGCGCCGGGCGGCAAAGGCTGGGAGCTGCTGGCCGACACCAATCTGCCGGAGGATGCGGAGCACGCCGCCTTCGAGTTTGGTACCGTCTATCAGGCCACCGGCCGCTCTGTGCTGCTCTTCCTGCTGGAACCAGAGACAGCCTGACGAAGCAGGTCGGTCCGCCCCTTGCGGGCGGACCGCTGCCGCTGTCAGTGGTGACTACCGAGCATGGCCGAGAGCCGCCGCCGAAGGGCGTTGAACTCCGGTGAGGTCGGGTCGCGAGGCCGGGCCAAGGGCACCGGCTCGTCTGACACGATCCGACCAGGGCCGGGAGACATGACGAGGATGCGATCCGCGAGCAGGATCGCCTCCTCGATCGCATGGGTCACGAAAAGGATGGTCAGCCGGTTCCTGGCCCAGATCTCCAGTAGCTCGGCCTGGAGGTTCTCGCGGGTCATAGCGTCCAGTGCGCCAAAGGGCTCGTCCATCAGGACCACTTCGGCATCATTGGCCAGCACGCGGGCGATGGCGACGCGCTGCTTCATCCCGCCGGAGAGCTGGTGGGGATAGGCGTCGCGGAAGCGGTCAAGGCCGACCATGGCGGTGAAGCGCTCGGCCGTCTTCGCCACCTCGGCCCGGCCGGCGCCACGGGCGGCGGGGCCGAAGCCGATATTCTGGGCGACGGTGAGCCAGGGGAAGAGACCGTAATCCTGGAACACCATGCCGCGTTCCGGCCCCGGGCCGTCGACAGGCTTGCCCCACATGTTCAGCCTGCCCTCGCTTGGCGTCTCAAAGCCCGCGATCATCCGCAGCAGGGTGGACTTGCCGCAGCCTGAAGGACCGATAAGGCAGACGAACTCGCCCTTGCGGATTGCCAGGTCCGCCGAGGCGAGTGCGGTCACCGCCCTGCCCTGGAACTCGAAATTCTTGGTCACGCCATTGATGGAGAGGATGGGCAGTTCAGCCATGCTGGGGGCTCCAGCGCAGCAGCCGCTGGCCGACCCGCTGCACAATCCGGTCGGACACAAAGCCGAGCACGCCGATCACGGCCATGCCGGAAATGACGATGTCGGTGCGGGAAAGTTGACGCGCCTCCATGATGATGGCTCCGAGGCCGGTCTGAACACCTGTCATCTCCCCCACGACAATCACCACCCAGGCGAAACCGAGGCCGAGCCGCAGCCCGGTAAAGATGGAGGGTAGCGAGGCCGGCAGCACCACCTTCCAGAACAATGCCTGACGGGACACGCCAAGCATCTGTGCCGCCTCGAAGAGCCGTGGCTCCACGTTGCGCACACCGAAAACCGTGTTCAGCAGAATCGGGAAGAAGGCGCCGAGAAAGACCAGGAAAAAGGCCGAGCGTGGCCCCAGGCCGAAGACGATCATGGAGAGCGGCAGCCAGGCCGTGACCGGAATAGGCCGCAGGATCTGCAGGAACGGGTCCAGCAGTTCCCGCACCACCCGGATCCGGCCGATCATCATGCCGAGCGGCAGCGCCACCAGCGCCGCCAGGCCGAAGCCGCCATAGACGCGGACGAGGCTAGCCAGGATATGGGTCAGCAGCGTCGCGCTGAAGGCGTCATCCCACACCCCGCCGAAGGCGAGGTCCCAAAGCTGGACCGCGACATCGGCGGGCGGAGGAATCAGGCTGTAGGGGCGGCCGGCCGTTGCCAGATACCAAGCGAGCAGCCCCGCCAAGGGCACCATTGCTGCCAGTGCCGCCTGGCGCGCGGAGGCCGCGCGCCCGGTGCCATTGCTCATGCCGAAATGCTCACGCTGCGGAGCGCGCCAGTTCGTCGGAGAAGCGCGTTTCGAAGAAGGCGCCGAAATCCGGCGCGGCACGGATCTGACGCAGGGAGAGCATGTGCTCCGCATAGGTCTTGGAGGACTGGATCATGGCCGGCGTCATCTGCCAGTTCAGGTCCACATTCCTGATGCTGATCTCCAGCGCGTCGCGGCGCATGCCGAGCTTCTGGACGGCCATCTCGATCGTCTCTTTCGGATGGGCCATGCCGTACTCGCTGGCCTGGCGGTGCACCTGCAGCATGGCGCGCACGAGATCCGGCTTATTCCTCACCATGTCCGCATGGGTGGCGAAGATCATGTTCAGCGCGCCCATGGGGGTGGAATAGGGATATTCCAGCAGCTTGCCGGCGCCGCTGGCGATGCTCAGCCCCGGGCCGGGCTCGGCGCCGACATAGGCGTCCACATCGCCACGTGCGAGCACGATCGGCATCTCGTTGAAGGAGACGCGGACGGATTGCACGTCCCGGATGGTCATACCTTCCATCCGCAACCGCTCCAGGAAGAAGACCTCCTGGGTAGAACCAGGCCAGATGCCAACCCGCCTGCCGCGCAGGTCGGAAAACTTTGTGAGGTTCAGCTCGCTTTTCGCAATGATCGCCATACCCTTGTCGCAGCAGGATCCGACCACCACCACCGGCTCCCGCGCTGCAGCACCGAGGATGGCGGCAGCAATCCCGAAGACCCCGAAATCGACCGAACCCGTGACGACGGCGTTCTTACCCTCGGTCGGGCTCTCGAACGGGATCACCTCCACTTTCATCCCGGCCGGCGTGAATCGCTCATAGAAATGCGGCGAGATGGAGTGGATGAGCTTCAGCGCGCCCATCTTTACCGTGGTTCCGGCGGCCGTCCCCTGGGCCCGCGCCAGATAAGGGGCGGCCAGGAGGCTGGCACCAATCCCAGTCAGCAGGGTGCGACGATGCGTCATCATGGAAGGGTTCTCCGGGGCAGTTGAAGAACTGTAAGCAAGCCTCAGGCCGCGAATAATTTCGGCCCCGGGCCGCGTTCACCACAGAGCGGTCCTTCCGCGCCCGACAGGGCGATCTGGGCTTGGCTCCCCACCGAGAAAGCGTTGTGCAAGGGCGAAGAAGCCACAACGCATTTCCGGCATGCAAATTTTCCGCTCGAAAACTTCAGCCAGAACTCGCGTTGTGGTTGAAAAGAGCCAGAGCGAACACAGGATCAAGAGAGGCGGCATCAAAGGGTAAGTGTCCGGGATGCTGCCCGCGAAGGGGGAGGGCGTCATGGCCACAGCAGGCCCGTCCGGTATGGAAGTTGTTGTTGCAGTGTTCCGGGAAGGCCTTGAGCAGCTTTCCGAGCGGCATCCCCTGCCTGAAGAGGCGGCAAGGAACGCCGAGGCTTTGCGCCAGCTTCTGCTTGAGGCGCTGGCGACCGGGCCATTCGGCGCGGCGCCGGTCACACAGATGCGGCACCGCGCCATCATCGCCGCCGCCTTCGAGATTGCCCTCGCTGAAGCCCAGAGTGAATGGGGCCTTTCCCTCAAGGAGGATCCGAGGAGCGGAGACGCTGCTGGGACAGGTCTGCCGAGGCGTCCCAGCCCCCTCATGCATCCCTAGGTTCCGTCGGCGGAGATCGGTGACTTCGAACAAGCGCGACGCGCCAGTAGGCGATCGTGCCGAATTGACGAGCTAAACTGGTCTAGATTCCAGCTTCTGCCTGTCACCTCGTTCTGCAACATGCGAGGAAGCCAGCCGCTCTCAGGCGGCACGGCTTCAGGCTGTTCGGAGGTGGACATGACAACAGGGTTTTCCCTGGATATGAGCGCACTGGAACGGGCATGCCGTAAGGCCATCGAGCTCCAACTCGCCGCGATTCCAGACCCCGCCGATCACGCGACGGCGCTCGAACGCATCAGGAATCAGCTCACGCTGGTCCTTCAACATGCCCCTCTTGGCCCGGATCCGGTGGGTGAAATCATCCAGCGTGCCCGACTGGCCGCCACGCTGGAGGAGACGATCCAGACTATGCTGGCGGCGCGCCACGCCGAGAGGTGAGGCGCTCACCTTACGCGCCGCGACAGCCCGGCCCCGGGATGGGGCGGCCGGCCTTGCTCAGGCGAAGTCGCGCGGGCGGATGCCGGCGTGGAAATACGTAATCATTGAATAGATGTCATAGACAGGTCGGCTGACCGCGCGCTGCACTGCGGCTGCGTAAGGTGGCATGTTCGTACATTCCAGCACGATCGCGCCCACCTCCGGGTGCCGCGCCACGAGGCGCTGCGCGGCCTCCACGACATCCCGCTCGGCCAGATCGACGTCCATATCGTCCTTCTCGGCCTTGATGAGTACGCGAAAAAACTCGCGACCGCTCTCCGTTCCTTCGATTGGAATATCAAGGGGCACACCGACGGCCTCCAGGTGCCGGGGCGTCAGCGTGGCGGCGGAGACTGTGACGAGGCCGACGCGCTGGCCCGGCGGCAGCATGGCCTGAACCCAGGGCACCTGCATCAGGCTGCTGGTGGCGACTGGCACGCCAACATGCGCCGCCAATTCCTTCTGAAAGAGGGAGAGAAAGCCGCAATTGGTGGTGATCGCCTCGGCACCCAGGGAGACGAGGTCAGCAGCGGCGTCCAGGAAGTTCTGCAGCAGCCCGTTGGCGCCCTTCAGCACCACTTTCTCCGGGCTGGCGCCGCGCACGACGCGGTAGAGCACAGGGAACGACCAGGTGCCGCCATTGCCCATATCGCCATGGATACGGGGAAAGCGTGCTTCCAGCATCAGGATGCCGAGCGGCGCGCCGTAGATCGCCTTTCCACCGCGCGCAACGCCGCGGCGAGTAGAGGGGGTGGTGATCGCGGTCATGGCTCACTCCGTCGCAGGCTTGCGGACCATAGGTCGTTCCTGCCCGGGCGGGGAGAGCGGGATCAGCCGGTCTTGGCCCGCCGTTCCCGTTCCGGCCGCGCCACGGCTACCAGGGCCGAGGCGGGTTCGGGTCCCACGCGACGGATGCGGTGCGGCAGGTGCCCGGGGAACTGGGCGCAGTCACCCGGCTCCAGCACGAAGCCGCGATCGGCGAAGCGCAGCTCGATCGTTCCGTGCAGCACGAAGAACAGCTCCTCCCCTGCGTGCTCGGCATGGCCATCGGCGCTGAACTCGGCGGCTGGGTGCAGGATGAAAGCCTCCAGCGCGGCGCCGTCGCGGCTCAGCGCCTCGATACCATGGGCGCTGGCGCCGGCATCCGCGAGGGGAAGACGGTCCGGCGCGCGGGTGACGCGCACGGCGTGTTCGGCCAGGCGCTCGCCGAACAGCTCGGCCACCGGCACCTCCAGCGCCTCGGACAGGCGCAGGACAGTGGCGATGGAGGGGTTCTTCAGCCCGCGCTCAAGCCGGGAGATGTAGCCCTTGTCCAGGCCGGTCAGCTCCGCCAGCCCGTCCAGCGTCATCTCGCGCTCTTGCCGCAGCACGCGGAGACGGGCGCCCAGCTCGGCGCGACGCGATGCGTCGCGCCCGGCGGAGGGCTTCCGATCGGTGGCGCTCATGCCTCGAGGACGAGCGTTTGGGAGGCGCAGCTGGCGACGCAGGCCATGAGATGGGTGCCGCGTTCGGCCGGAGACAGCACGCGGTCCCGGTGGATGGGCTCGCCCTCCAGCCAGCGGACCTTGCAGGCGCCGCAGATGCCGCCCTCGCAGGAGGCATCGACCTTGGCGCCCATGGCCCGCAGCGCCACCAGCATGCTGCCGCCAGCCGGAACATCAGCCGAGGTGCCGCTGTTCCGTAAGACAAGGGTGTAGGACCGGGCCGCGGGGTCGGGGGGCAGCACCGGCGGCACGAAGTGCTCCGCGCGTGCGGTTCCGGCGGGCCAGGCCGCGGTCGCATGCTCGAAGGCGTCAATCATCAGCACCGGCCCGCAGCAATAGGCCTGCAGGCCGGGGGCATAGGGGCCAAGCAAGGCGTCGAGGGTGGGGCGGGGCTGCACGCTCGTGTCATGCGCGACGGCGCGGCCCGTTTCAATCCATGGAGCGAGATCGTCCGGGCATGGCAGGGCGCCCCGGTGCAACACATGAAGGACCCAGTCCGCCCCCGCACGCTCCAGCACCGGCGCCATGGCGAGGAAGGGCGTCACGCCGATGCCGCCGGCGATCATGACGTGGCGCGCCGCCCCCTCCGCCAGCGGAAAGGTGCAGCGGGGCATGGAGGCAGCCACAGGATCACCCGGCTTCAGCCCATGCACCCAGGCACTGCCGCCGCGCGATTCCGGCTCCAGCTTCACCGCCACAGTCCAGGAATCCTGCACGGCCGGATCGCCGCAGAGGCTATAGGCGCGCGGTCCCAACCCCGGCACATGCAGGTCCAGATGCGCGCCGGGCTTTACGCGTGGCAGCGGCCAGCCATCCGGGTCCCGCAGCGTGACACGCAAGATGCCCGGGCCCGCAGGACGGGCCTCAGCGACGCGCAATTCGATGTGACGGGCCATCAGGCCGGGCGGATGGCGTCGCCCACGCGCAGGGTGCCGCCTTCCAGGATCTTGCAGTTGAGGCCAGAGCGATGGACCAGCGGGTCAAAGACCGGCTTGCCCAGGATCTCCTCGATATGACGGCAGGGGATCGAGAGGCGCGTCGCCTCCACCAGGCATTCGCCGAGGCGGAAGCGCTGGCCGACCAGATGGTTCAGCGGCACGCCGCGCGTGGTGACGTTGCGGCGATGCTCCTCCGGCAAAATCTCCATTTTGTAGTCGCGCAGGATGGCCTCGAGCACCTCTTCCTCGAACAACGTGACCTGCCGCCCTTCCTCCGGCTTCTCGGAATAGAAGCCGGTCTCCGTACCGATGCGGTAGCGGTCGCCAACAATTCCCTCCCCGGCCACCAGTTCGATCGATTGCTGCGACTGCATAGGCAGGAAGGCCCGGGGGGTGATGTGGAGGTGGGAAACCACGCCGTTCCAGCCAATGGACGCGCTCATTCGTTCTGCTCCAGTTTCAGGCAACTTGTTGCCCATCAGTCCCAAATCTGACCGAATCTTGCCCTGCCGGCAAGGCATGCATGGTGTTGCCCAGGTAGATTCCTGGACAACACAGTGGCACCGGGGTTGCAATGGCCGTGCCTGGACCAGCCAGGAGACCACCCGATGCGTCGTCGTTACCTCATGGCCGCCGGTGCCGCGGCGCCAGCCCTCGCCCTGCCCGGCCTTGCCACCCCGGCGCTGGCCCAGGCCGCGCCTGAAATCCGCTGGCGCATGACCAGCTCCTTCACCAAGGTGCTCGACGTCACCTACTCCACCGGGGAGTACTTCGCGCGCCTCGTCTCCGACATGACAGACGGCCGTTTCCGCATCACCCCCTTCGCGGCGGGCGAGATCGTGCCGGGGCTGCAGGCGCTGGATGCGGTGACACAGAACAGCGTGGAACTGGCCCATACGGGCGGGCTGTTCTTCACGGGCAAGGATCCGGCCTTCGCCTTCACCACCACTGTGCCCTTCATGCTGAACCCACGCCAGCAGGCGGCCTGGATGTATCATGGCGGCGGCAACGACATGATCAACCGCCTGCTGAAGGAGTACAATGTCTATGGCCTGCCGCTCGGCAATACCGGCAACCAGATGGGCGGCTGGTTCCGCAAGGAGATCAAGAGCGTTGCGGACCTGAACGGGTTGAAGTTCCGCGTCGCGGGACTGGCCGGCAATGTAATGGCGAAGCTGGGCGTCGTGCCCCAGCAGATTGCGCCCGGCGACATCTACCCGGCGTTGGAACGCGGCACGATCGACGGGGTGGAGTATATCGGTCCCTATGACGACTCGAAGCTCGGCTTCGAGAAGGTCGCGAAATACTATTATTTCCCGGGCTGGGGCGAAGGCGGCGCCGTCTTCCACGCCTTCATCAACCTGGACCGCTGGAACGAACTGCCGAAATCCTACCAAGCCGTGCTCACCGCGGCCTCCGGCGCCGCGACGCAGTGGATGCTCGCGCAATATGACTGGAAGAATGTGGAGGCACTTTACCGGCTCGTCGCCAGTGGCACCCAGCTCCGCTCCTTCCCCAACGAGGTGCTGGACGCCCTCCATCGCACCACGCAGGAGGTCTTCTCCGAAATGTCGGCGCAGAGCCCGCGCTTCAAGGAGTTGCTGGAAAGCCAGGTGGCCTTCCGCGACCGCTCCTTCGGCTATCACCAGGTGGCGGACTACTCCTTCGACAGCATGATGCTGCGCCTGCGGAGGGCCGGGCGGTGAGGCGGCGCGGGCTTCTCGCGGCGCCCTTCACCGCAACGCTGCCCTGGCGTCACGCGGCGGCGCAGGATTTCCCCTCGCGGCCCGTGCGGATGCTCGTGCCCTTTGGGGCGGGCGGGATCAGCGATCTGGTGGCCCGCCTCGTTGCGGAA
Organism: Roseomonas chloroacetimidivorans; assembly: GCF_049629625.1. Lineage (NCBI taxonomy): Bacteria > Pseudomonadati > Pseudomonadota > Alphaproteobacteria > Acetobacterales > Roseomonadaceae > Roseomonas > Roseomonas chloroacetimidivorans. The sequence continues at coordinate 180,809 of NZ_JBNBZS010000010.1, forward strand.
GCGACCGGGCCGCTTCTGGGTCAGCCTGTGGTGGTGGAGAACCGCACCGGCGCGGGTGGCAACATCGCGGCAGAGGCCGCAGCCCGGGCCGCGCCGGATGGGCACACCATCCTGTTCTGCAGCATCGGCATGCTGGCGGTGAACCCGATCATCTACCGCCGCATTCCGTTCGATCCGGCGAGGGACTTCTCCAGCGTGGCGCCGCTGGCCAACACGCCGCATGTGCTGGTGGTGCGCCCCGGACTGCTGCCAGAGGGTGCGGGCCTGAAGGAGTTGCTGGCGATGGCGCGTGCGAAGCCGGGCGCGCTGAACTGGAGCACGGCCGGTGCGGGCAGCTCTCCGCACCAGACCCTCGCCTTGCTGCAATCGCTGGGCGGGGTGGAGCTGACGGCGGTGCATTACCGATCCGGCGCCGCCGGGGTGCAGGCCGTGCTGAGCGGTGAGGTGGCCGCGACGGCCGAGGCGACACCGGTAGTCGTGGAGCATATCCGGGCCGGTACGCTGCGCGCCCTGGTGGCCGCGACGCCGGAGCGGCTGGCGCTGCTGCCGGATCTGCCAAGCGCCGCCGAGACCGGGATGCCCGGCCTGGTGAACGGTTCCGCCGCCGGAATCGTGGTGCCTCGCGCGACGCCTGAGCCGCTGCGCGCCGCGCTGGAGAAGGCCTTCACCAGGGCGATGGCCTCGCCCGAGCTCAAAGCGAAGCTGGCCGCCCAGGGCACGGTGGTGCTGGAGGGCGGCGCGACCGGCTTCGACGCGCTGGTGGCTGCCGAGGCCGCGCGCTGGCGCAACGTGCTGGCGGGAATGACGCTGGACTGAGCCCCACCGCCCGGGCGGCCCGTTAGTGGGCCGCCCGAAGCGCCTGTAGAATCGCGATAATCCGGCGGTCGCGTGCTTGCGACAGTTCGGCGATGGAGCGGCCGCCGGCTTCGTCCTGCACCCCCTCGATGATCCTGCCCTGCAGTTCGGGCGTCATCCGCGGGTCACCCAGATCCGCCCAGAACTCCTCGAAAGGCCCGAGCAGATGGGCCAGGAAATGCTCCATGCCGCCCTGCCCGCCCCCGAGATGGAAGGTCATGTGCGGCCCGAAGACCGGCCAGCGCAGCCCCGGGCCATAGGTTACCGCGGCGTCGATATCGGCCACGCTGGCCACGCCTTCGGCGACCAGATGAATCGCTTCCCGCCAAAGGGCGGCCTGGAGGCGGTTCGCGACATGGCCGCGCACCTCCTTATGCAGCCGGATCGGCTGTTTGCCGACCGAACGATAGAAGTCGATCGCGCGCTCGATCACCTCAGGCGCGGTGCGCTCGCCTCCCACCACCTCGACCAGGGGAATGAGATGCGGTGGATTGAAGGGATGACCAATCACGCAGCGCTCGGGATGCCTGCATTCCGACTGAACCCGGCTCATCAGCAGGCCCGAGGAGCTGGAAGCGATGATCACCTCCGGCGGAAGCAGCGCATCCATCTCGGCGAAAAGCCGGGTCTTCATCTCCTCCCGCTCCGGGCCGTTTTCCTGGACGAAGTCAGCACCGGCCAGGGCGGCCTTGAGGTTCGGCTCGAACCGGGCCTGTTCCGGTAGGGCGCCGACCGTCACCAGCCCCAGCTGCTCCAGGGCGGGCCAGGCCTGGGCAACGGACTGGCGGAGCAGAACTTCGGCCCCAGGCGCTGGATCGGTGACCACCACTTCGAAGCCACGCGCCAGGTAGAAGGCGGCCCAGCTCGCGCCGATAGTCCCGGCACCGACGATGGCGATCTTTCCAATGGGCATGCCGCGTCTCCCCAGCCTGTTCCGGCCAAGGTTACGCCGACGGAGGAATGTGCCTAGCCCAGAGCCCTTTCCCAATAGCGCAGGCTGGTTGGGTTGATGGGCCGGCCGGCTGCCTCGTTTCGCGCCGTGATCTTGGCGTGGAAGGCGGCCGCGGCTTCATGGCCGAGCAGGTTGCGCGTGGCCGCGATGATCCGGCTGATGCGCAGATGGTTGTGGTCGTGTCCGGTCAGCCAGTGATCTGTCTCGGCATAGAAGCGCGCCATGCGCGCCAGCCCAGCCCGGAAGCCCTCCAGCGCCTGTGGATCGCCGCGAATGGCGGCGGCCTCGTCCGGCCCCAGCACCGGCGCGCCGGGCACGGCGAGGCTCGGCTCGGCCAGAGGAAAGAGCCACTGGATGAAATCGTGCACGCCCTCGATCCGGTCATTGCCGAAGGCCAGTACGTCACCCAGGCGGCGCCCGCGGCCGTCCCGCCCCTCGCCGCGCAGAAAGGCATGGATGGGGTCAGGCATGGTGGCATCTCCTCGGTGCTGCGCGGAGAACGCGCAGCACGCCGTGGCGTCGCGTGGCCTGACATCCGGCAGGTGGGGCTGAGCGCGCCCTGCTTCAGCCTCTCCGGCTCACCGCCGCGTCAGGCACCAACGAGTAGGTCCGGCGGCTCTCGCCGATGCGAGACGGCATACTGGAAGAAATCGACACGACGGCTGTCATAGAGGGTTACGGAGGAACCGCCCCCGGCATGGCCGGAAAAATGCTCGGCCGTGCCGTGATCATAGCCCTCGAAGGCCACGTCGCTGCTGAGACGAAGGTCAATTCTCTCCCGACCGTCGATCTGGATACCATCGGGACCGGGGCGCGCATGAAGGCCGGAGGCGACATCCAGAAAGCCAAATTCTGTTGGCTCGATCTCGAAGGCCTCTCCCGTCCCCAGGGAATGCACGAGGACGGGGCAGCGACCGGACCGGCGACGATGCGCCTCGACGGCGATGATCCGCCGGATGTTGGAATTCATCCCTGTCGTCCCCTTCGCAGCCGGCCAAGCATATCCGTCCATCAGGCGCGTCCAGCGCCCAACACGGCGACGGCATCCAACTCCACCAGCAGCTCGGGCGCGACGAGGGCGTTCACGCCCACCAGGGTCGAACAGGGCATGGGATCGGAGAAGAATTCCCGCCGCACCGCGCTGACCGCCGCCCGGTCCTCGATGCGCGTGAGATAGAAGGTCAGCTTCACGATATCAGCCGCGGTGCCGCCGGCCGCCTCGACCAGCGCAATCACCTTACGGAAGCTCTGGCGCGTCTGGTCCTGCGGGCTGCCATCACCGAGCAAGCCGCCGCCCGGCGCGCCCGCATGCTGGCCGGAGATATGGACCGTATCCCCGACCACAAGACACTGAGAGAAGATCCCTCCCGGCGGCTCGGGCACCGCCGGAGTGATTACCTTGCGAATGGGCACGTGGTTCAAGCCTTGCCCGCGGCCCGCAGCTCCGTCAGCTGCTTGCGCGCGACCTGCGCCAGATGGCGGCGCAAGCGGATCAGGCCCGCATCATGCTGGTAGAGCATCTCGAACTTCTCCAGGCCCGGCCGGCAGCCCTGCAGCATCTCGCGGTCCTGCTCCAGCACATGCCAGTGCCGCGGCTCCATGCGGGTGCGGTATAGGAAGCGCCAGACATCGCGCTGCCAGCCCTGCACCTTGCGGACGCGCCAGAAGAAGCAGGCCGTCCAGTTCTCGTCGATGGGGCAGCCGAAGGAGATGATGCCGAAATTGCCGCCCGGGCCGCCGGAGGGCGGATAGGGGATTTCGAGACGGACATAGAGCGCGTTGTCGTCGACCAGCTCGGACCAATCGAAATTGACGTCGCGCTGGTCGGCCTTCTCGAAGATGAAGCCCTTCTCCGTGTCGCGCGTGATGAAGTGGGCCTCGGTGTCGCCCTGATACATGGTATGGGAGTTCGCGTGCAGGAACGTCCCGTGCATCGGGTCCATGTTGTTGTCGTAGAGGTAGCGCCAGAACATCTCCCAGTCGGCGTAGCAGAGGATGGCCTCGTACTCGCCGCCCGCCAGCTGCGGCGGCGGGATGAAGGGCTCGGGCTCCTCATGCAGCGCATCACCGAACCAGACGAAAACGGCGCCGGCGACCTCCTGGGAATGATAGGTCTTGACGGCCTTCTTGCCTTCCAGCGGGCAGCCGGGCTGGCCGGGTACGCTGAGCACGGTGCCGTCGGGGCCGACCTCCACGCCGTGATAGTTGCAGCGAATGCGGTCGCCCTCGTTCAGCCCGCGGGAGAGCGGGACGGCACGGTGCGGACAGCGGTCTGCCTGCACGCGGATGGTGCCGCCATGGTCGCGCCACAGCACGATCTTCTCGCCCAGCCGTGTCAAACCCACGGGCTTGCCGCCGGTCTGCACCATGCGGGAGGGCAGCACCGGCCACCAGCGATTGCGGATGCCAAGCAGCAGGTAATCGCGGATCTCCGCCTCGGTCACCGGCGCGATGCTGCCGGGTTCGGCGGCGCGGGCGGGACGGTTCAGGGTGGTCGCGCTCATGACATCAGGCTCCCAGCTCATGAATCAGGGCCTTGAAGTTCTCGGGCGTCCAGGGGCCACCCGTAGGCAGGCGAACGCGCGAACGGTTGAGCGCGCCGACGAGGTCCTCTAACTCCCAATGCCCTTTCGCGAAGGCAGCCTCGATGGTGTCCGCCAAGTCGGACTCCCAGTCCGTCATCGGACGCGAGAGAGTCTGGCGCGCCTCCAGATAGGGAAACTGATAGGTGTTGTTCACGACACCTTCTCCTCTCGCTTGGCCTTCCACTCGCGCGTCAATCGCTCCCGCACGGGAACGAAGTCATAGGTCGGGAAGAACTCGGTGGAGAACACGCCCCAGGCGGAGCGCTCGATCTCGATATTCACCTTGTTCAGCAGATGTGGCGGCAGCCGTAGCGTCACGATCTGGCCCAGGCCCATGGCGACGGTCCAACTGACGATCTCGCAGCCCTCAGGCGGAAAGCGCTCCCACCAGGCGCGCTCAGCCAGCGTGCCCTGGATGCTGTCGATGTTCTGGGACTGATCATGCTTGAGAAAGATCGTCAGCATGATCTTCGGTTCGTCGGTCATGATCTCGCTCACAGATCCAGCACCAGCCGCGCTGATTGGGCGCGGGAGACGCAGCACATCATGGTCTGGTTCGCAGCGCGCTCGGCGGAGGAGAGAATGCTGTCGCGGTGGTCCACTTCTCCCTCCAGCACCGGAACCTCGCAGGTGCCGCAGATGCCCTGCTCGCAGGAGCAGGGGACCTCAACACCGGCCTCCTGCAACACCTGCAGCACGCTGCGATCGGACGGCACGGTGACTGTTATCCCGCTCCGGGAACATTCCACCTCGAAGGTATCGGCCCCCTCGCCCTCGGGCCGGGCACGCGGCGTGAACCATTCGAAGCGAACGCTGCCCTCAGGCCAGGCGGCCGTGGCATCCTCCACGGCCAGCATCAGGCGCTCCGGGCCGCAACAGTACAGCAGCGTGTTCGCCTGGGCCTCGCGCAAATGGACGGCTACGTCGAGCCGTGTTCCCTCCTCGCTGGCATGGACCGAAACTTCGCCACGCCCGTTGCGGGCGGCGAGCGCACGAGCTTCCCGTAGGAAGGGCGCATCTGCGGATCGCGGCGCGCAGAGAAGCAGGGACCAGGGTACGCCGGCCTCACTCGCCGCGCGCATCATCGGAAGCAGCGGTGTGATGCCAATTCCACCGGCGACGAAAAGGTAGCGTGGCGCAGCATCGAAGGCGAAATTGTTGCGCGGAAAGCCAAGAGTGACCACCACGCCAGGGCGCAGATCGCCGCGATGCACGAAACGGGAGGCGCGCCCCCCCTTCACGTCGCGCACGGCGATCCGGTAGGTGTGCCGGTCCGTCGGATCTCCGCAAAGCGAATACTGGCGGATCGTGCCATCGGGCAGATGCAGGTCGAGATGCGCACCCGGCTCGAAGGGTGGCAGTTCGCGCCCGTCGACCGCCTCGAAATCGAGAGAGAGCACGCCCGGCGCTTCATAGGTCATGCGGCGCAGCAGGGCAGGAAAAGTCTGGGGGGCGCCCGGCGTCATAGCGCTCTGCGCCCCAGGGAAGATGGCGTTCATGTCGCGAGCCCGGCCCCGGCACGGGGCAGTTCAGAGGTGCCGACGTGGAGAATTCTGCCGCCTCGGTCTTTCCGCCTCAGGACCAGGCGGCCGACGAACGGGGTGCTTTTCCACATTCCCGTCATTAGCGGACGCTACCCGCCGCGCCGGCAGGCGGGCCGGCGAAGCTCTCGGCGAAGGGACCGATGGAGGTCATGTCCACCTCCAGCACGCATGGCCCTTCCTTGGCCAAGGCGCGGTCCAGCGCAGCCTCAAAATGCTCGATTTGAGAGACCCTCTCATGCGGCAGGCGGATGGATTGACAGAGCAGGCCGAAATCGGGCGTCAGCAGATCGGCATAGTGGCGACGGCCTTGATACTGGGCATCCTGGATATTGCGGATCACGCCATAGCCGCCGTCATTCATCAGGATGAACACCGCATTTGCGCCCATATCGGCGGCCGTTGCCAGTTCGCCGATCATCAGCATGGCTCCGCCATCACCCACCAGCGCGACCGTCTTCGCGGGCTCCCCGGCCATGGAGGCGCCGATGGCCATGGCAATGCCCTGGCCAATGCCGCCGCCCAGCGCATGCACGCCAAGATGCGGCGCAGCGATCTGCACATAGCGGTTGCCGAAGGTGCTGTTGGAAAGGGTGACATCGCGCACGAAGGGATGACGGCCCACCGGCACGCGGGCCAGCAGCGCATCCGCAACCACCTGGTACGGGCCAAGCGCCACCCGCAGCGCACCTTCCGAGGTCGCTCGGGCAATGGCGACGTCGTGCAGAAAGGCCGGATCGGTCGCGAGCGTTGCAGGAAGGCGCTCCAGCAGCCCTTCCAGCACGAGGCGGGCATCGCCGGCGATGAACATATCCACGGGGTAGTTGCGACCGGCCTGGGTGGGCTCGGCATCCACCTGAACCAACGGCCTGGGCAGGGGCATGGCGTTGTTGCGCGTCTCATTCCCGCGCAGGCGGGAGCCGACGACGATCATCAGGTCGGAGCGGTCATAAAGATCCTGGGCCGCCGGCGTCATGTTGAAGGCGCCGAGCGAACGGGGGTGGTCCTCGGGCACCACCGCACGGCCCTGGGTGCTGGTGACGGCCGCGAAGCCGCGGTTCACGAGAGCCGTCGCAGCCTCCGCAGCCCCGCGCGAACCGCCGCCGAGCCAAAGCATCGGGCGCTCAGCGCGAAGCACCATTTCCGCCAGTGCGTCGAGCTGCGCGGGGTCGGGCTGCAGCGGGGCGATATGGCAGCGGGCCGGTGCGGCACGGCCCGGCACCTTCACACGCTGCACATCCACGGGGAATTCAATGGTTACCGGACCGGTCGGAGCGGTCATGGCGGCACGAGCGGCGGCGAGAAGCGCGTCCACCGCACCAGCCGGCTCCCACACGCGGATATAGGACTTGCTGATGGCCTTCAGCATGTCCGGCTGGCGCGGCACATCATGAATAGCGGCGCGGTCGCGGTCCATGAAGGCGCGATCGATGGTGGTGGTGATATGCAGCACGGGGGAGCCAGCCGTTAACGCCTCCACCTGCGATCCGGCGGCATTGCCCGCGCCAGTGCCGGTGGAGGTGATGACGACGCCCAGGCCACGCGAGACACGCGCATGAGCATCGGCCATGTTCATCGCGCCCGCCTCGCCGCGGGCAGGAACGAAGCGGATGCGGCCCTGGCGCGCGATGGCATCCAGGATCGGCATGTTGTGGATGGAGATCACCCCGAAGGCATGGGTGACACCGAGATCCGCCAGGGCGCGTGCGACCAGATCGCCCACCGGCTCCTCGGTTGTCTGGCGCGTCGCGGCGAGCGGCGAATGATCCATGATCTGTCTCGTCAGATGTGCCGCGACACGCCGCCCGAAACCTCAAGGCTGGCGCCGGTGACATAGCTCGCCGCCGGCGAGCCGAGGAAAAGGATGGCCCGCGCCGGTTCCTCCGGCAGGCCAAGGCGGCCGAGCGGAATACCCTTCTTGCGGGCCAGATCGCCGAACCACTCCTCGCGCGTCTGGGACGGGTTGGCGCGTGCCTCGAAGCGCCGCTGCCACTGGCCGGAGTCCACGAGGCCGAGAAGGATGGAATTCACGCGGATGGCCGGCGCGAACTCGGTCGCGAGCGATTTCATCAGGCTCTGCACGCCCGCACGCGCGGCCGAGGTGCAGACCATATGCGGTTCCGGCTGAAGCGCGAGGAGCGAGTTCACGCCGACGATCGCCGGTGCCTCGGCCCGCTCCAGCAGCGGGCGGAAGGCGCGCAATGGTAGGATCTGGGAGAAGAACTTGAGTTCCAGCTCATCCCGCCAGGCCTCGTCCGTGGTTTCCTCAAAGGTGGAGACGCGGCCCTGGCCCGCATTGTTCACCAGGAGGTGCAGCGCGCCACCGCCCCATTCGGCAACGGCATCGGCGAAGGCCTGGACCTCCGCCTTGTTCAGCACGTCGCAGCGCAGGGCCAGCAGGCGGCCACCAGCATCCAGGGATGCGCGCGCCGCCTCCAGCCGTCCCTCATCGCGGCCGCAGATAGCGACGCGTGCGCCCTCTTCCAGCAGCAGCCGGGCGGTGGCGAGGCCGATGCCGGAGGTGCCACCGGTGACGACGGCGATGCGACCCTGATAACCCAGATCCATTGCGATCAGCCCGCCGTCTGCCAGCCGGCATCGGGGCGGCCGGCCATGACGGTGCGCATGGCTGGCGTGGGCGGACCGGCGGTCATCCAGGTGTCCATCTTCTCCGGCACGTCGCGCGGCCAGACCTCGGGCTGGTGCGACGCTTCCTCGATCTGGTGCACCTCGGAGGTGAACTCGATGACAAAGCCAGAGGGGGAGACGAAATAGGCAAAGGGGTTGTTACCGGGGCCATGGCGCCCGGGGCCCCAGGCCGGCGCCTGGCCCATGGTCTTCATCCGGCCAATGCCACGCATGAAGCTGTCAATGGACGGCATCTCGAAGGCGACATGATTCGCCGAGGAATACTGGGCGCGGTTCAGGGCCAGACAATGGTGGTCGCTGAAGGCGGCATCCGTCGCGCAGCGCAGGAATACCATCATGTCCGCGGAATAGTCGGTGATGCGGAAGCCCAGATGCTGCTGGTACCAGTCGCTGAGCGCCTCCATACCCGGCGTGTTCAGCACGATATGGGAAACCTTGCGCGGCATGGCGCGGGCGTCATCCGTGTCGGCATGCCCGGCCACATCGGCGGCGAAGCGCAGACGGCGCCCCTCCGGATCCAGGGCAGTGAAGCCGTAGCCACCGCCGGGGGTGGAAAGCTCCCCTGGCACACCGCTGACGGGGATGCCTTCGGCCACGAGTTGCCTGTGCAGGCCGCTCACGCGCTCACGGCTCCTCATGCCGAAATTGATGTAGTCGATCCCGAAATCGCGGTCCTCGCGCAGCGCGTAGATCCAGTGCTCCGGCCCGGTGCCGCGAAAATAAGTCGTGCCATCATTGCCCTGGGCGACCATGCGGAGGCCCCAGTTCGTCTCGTAGAAGCCCTTCGTGGCCGTGGCGCCTGGCGCGCGCATGGCGATGCCCCGCAGGAAGTCGACCGATATCCGCTCGCTCATGCCACCACCTCAGCTCGTGTCTGGTTCGAAGGAGTTGCCGGGCCGACCCAGCCCAGCCGCCGGGAGATCTCTTCAGCCGCCTCTCGCACCGCGCGCCCGATCCGCTCCCTCCGCGCGGGATCGTTGAAGGTAGCGGTTTGGCCGCTGACATTCAGTGCCGCGACCGGCACGCCCGAGGCATCGAAGATGGCAGCGGCGACCGAACTGATCCCCACCTCGAAGAAGCCGTCACTCCAGGCCAGGCCCTGGGCGCGATCCTCTGCCAGCCGTGCATGCAGCTGTTGCATCGTGACCGGGGTATGCGAAGTGCTGGCCGGCAGAGAACTCGCGCCGAAAATTTCACGCACACGCTGGGGCGGCAGATAGGCCAGGATGATGCGCCCCATCACCGCCGCATGGGCCGGAAGCCGGCTGCCCACGCGGATATTGCTGACATAGGGCACCTGCTCCGGCGTACGGCGGACGACATAGACGACCTCCAGCCCGTCCAGCACGCCGAGATGGGCGGAAAGCCCCAAGGCCTCCGCCAGCCTCGTGATGATGGGCACGGCCGTCTGCACGAGATCCTGCGAGAAGAAGGACTGGGCCGCGAGGCCGATCAGACCCAGTCCGATACGCCAGCCCTGGCCGGGCCCGCCGGATTCGATGAAGCGCTCCGCCTCCAAAGTGGTCAGCAGGCGCAGTAGCGTGGTGCGGTTGATGCCCAGCGCACGGGCCGTCGCGGCCATGTTGGTGACCCGATCCCCCTCCGCGATGTGGCGAAGCAGACGCGCCGCGCGCTGCACGGGCGGGGAGAGATAGGTAGAGTCGCCTGCCTCACCCAACTGGTTTTCCCGGAGGGTATCAGGCAAGCAGCGCCTCCTTGAGCAGCGCAGCGATCGCCTGGGGCAGCTCCTGTGGCAGGGCGTGGCCGGCGCCCGGCAGCTCCGCCAAGCGGATGCCGGCCGGCAGGGCGGCGAAGAGACGGCGGGCATTGTCGGGCGGAGTGACCACATCCTCCAACCCCGTGGCGACCAGCACGGGCATTGTGAGGCGCGCCGCATCGGCCAGCAGGTCACCGGCGCCCAGGGCATGCACGGCCTGAGCGTAGCCGGCGGGCTTCACCGCGGCCATGGCGCGGCGCACGTCCTCCAGCACGCCGGGACTATTGGCGGCGTCGTGGACCAGGCGCGCGGCCCGGCGCGCGGCGAACTGCTCCGGCCCCAGTGCCTCCAGGTCGTCGATCCGGGCCTGGACCTTGGGCGGCAATGGCCCCGCTGTGATACCATAGCCCAGCGCAGGAGACATCAGCGCCAGCCGCGCCACGCGGCCAGGATGGCTGGCGGCAAAGCGCGCGGCGAACAGACAACCGAGCGAGTGGCCCGCGAGCAGAATCCGTTCCTGCCCAAGCTCATGCAGTACCCGCTCCAGCGCGGAGGCGTAGTCGTCAGGGGTCGGCGCCCTAGGGGCAACGGGGGCCGAGCTGCCATATCCCGGCGCATCCCAGGCCCAGATCGCGGGCCCAGGCGGCAAGGCTTCCATCAGCCGCGCCCAGCTGCCCGCATTGCTGCCAATACCGTGCAGCAAGATCAGCGGAAGACCCTTTCCCGTACCAGGACGGTGGAGCAGCGAGATGCCGGCGGCCTGTATCCGCGCAAGAGATTGAGTGGTGATCACGTAAAGACAAATCCTGCATCGACCGGCAGCACCTGCCCGGTCAGGGCCAACGCACCAGGGGTCAGCAGGAAGACCACCGTGTCCGTGATGTCCTCCGCTACCTGCGGGCCTGGCACGGCACGGCCGGTTTCGTAGAGGCGGTGGCGCTCCGCCGGCACATAATCCGTCGCCTCGCCCCGCATGATGCCGGGGGCAATGGCGGTAATGCCGATACCGCGTGGCCCCAGTTCCCGCGCCAGGGAACGGGTCATGGAGATCACCGCGCCCTTGCTGGCGGTATAGGCGAGCAATCGCGGCGCACCCCAGAGGGCGGTGTCAGAGGCAAGATTGACAATGCGGCCGTCCGACATCAGCGGCACCATGGCCCGCGTCACCAGCCAGGTGCCGCGCACATTCACGCGCATTACCCGGTCCCAGGTGTCAATCTCGATGGCATCGAATTCCGGGCCGCCGATGCCAGTGGCAATGGCGGCGTTGTTCACCAGACCTTGGATGCTGCCTTCATGGGCCGCCACATCCTCTGCGAAGGCCTCGATCGCCGCAGGATCGGCAAGATCCAGCGGCACGGCGCGAACCGCGTGGCCCATCGCCGTGATCTCGGAAGCAGTTTCGGCCAGGCGTTCAGCCAGGATGTCGGCCAGAACCAACCGCGCCCCCGCGGCCACGCAGGCCAGGGCGATGCTGCGCCCCACGCCACGGGCCGCGCCCGTCACGACGACGGTGCGGCCCGCCAGGAGTTGCGGAGCGGGATTCGCCGCCATGCTCCCCGCCCCCGCGCTCATTGGGCGATCCGCGGCAGGTAATGCAGGATGCGCGCCTCGGCCGCCGCCACGATCCAGTAGAGCACGCTGCCGATGACGGTCAGCAGCACGATGGCATCGAAGACCATCGCGGTGTTGGCCTGCCCCTCCCCATAGGTGATGAGGTAGCCCAGGCCGGTGCTGCCGCCGACCAGCTCGCCCACGGTCACGCCGATCACAGCCAGCGTCGCCCCGATCCGCAGCCCGGCCAGCAGGTTGGGCATCGAGGCCGGGAAGAGGATCTTCCAGAAGATCTGCGCCCGGGTCATGGAATAGGCCCGGGCAAGATTCACCAGGTCCCGGTCTGCCGTCCGCATGGACTGCAGCACGTTCACCAGGATCGGGAAGAAGACCACGAGCACGGTGACGATGAGCTTCGGCCAGGCATTATAGCCGAACCACATGATGAAGAGCGGCGCGAAGGCCACCTTCGGCGCGATCTGCAGCGCCAGGATGTAGGGCGACAGCACCTTCTCCGCCATGGGAGAAAGGCCGAGCGCATAGCCGAAGACAGCCCCCAGCAGGCCGCCCACGAAAAAGCCGAGGAGCGTCATGCTGGCCGTGGAGATCAGGTGGTCCAGCAGCCCCTCGAAGCGCCACATCCGCGCCATCTCCTGCGCCATGTCGCTGATGGTGGGGATGATGAAGCGCGGAACGCCAAGGGCGGGCGGCAGGAATTCCCACACCAGCAGTACCACCAGGGCAACAAGGATCATCGCAGCCGGAAGGGCCAGCGCTCCCCATGGAAACCGCTGCGCCTCGGTGCCAAGCGGCGCGACAGCCGGAACTGGCCCCGGCCTGACCGCCATGTCAGATGAAATCATTGCTGTACAGGTCCCGAACCGGAACGGCGTCCTGGATCACGCCATTGTCCATGTAGAACTTCTGGATGGTCTGCAGCCGCGCAGGGTCGAACTTGCCGAGCTCCACGTTGCTCTGCGGTGGATAGACCTGGGTGACATAGCGGCGGAGGATGCGCTCCATCTCCGCCTCCTTGCCGGACTGCTGCGGCACGGCCTTGCAGAAGTCGCGCGCTGCGGAGGCGGGGTCCTCCATGCAGGCCTTCACGCCCTTCATGATGCCGCGCACCACGCCGCGCACGGCGGCCGGGCGGGCCTGTGCCATCCGGTCGGAGGTCAGCACGGCCTGCGCCATGGCCGGAAAGACCTGCTGCAGAGGGTGATAGTCCAGCGCGGTGCCGGCGGTCTCTATATTGTCGGCCCAGTCCGGCGTCGCGGTGATGCCGTCCAGATTGCCGGAGACCATGAGCTGCACCATGCCCGCAGGACCGACCGCCTGGATCTGCACGTCGCTCTTCGAGATGCCGCTGCCGGCCAGGGCACCGAGCAGCGCATAGTAGCCCGTATCCTGATAAGCAATCACGCCGATCTTCTTGCCGCGCAGATCGGCCAAGGACTTGATGTTGCGGTCCTTGCGCGTGGCGACCTGATAGAGCGAGCCACCGCCGAGCAGCGCCACGGCCCGCACCGGCAGCCCGTTCGCGCGCACGATCATCGACGTATCGCCGCTGCCGCCGCCGATCTCGGCATTGCCCAGCGCCACCTGCTTCGCGACATCAGCGCCGCCGCGGCCGAGCTGGTAGGTGACCTCGACGCCCTCCTGCGTGAAATAACCGCGCAATTGGGCGAGGTGGTGCGGCACAAAGGCCGGAAGAAAGGGGGGAGCCGGAAAAAGATAGGTCACCTTCTCCGCCGCGGAGGCCGGACGAATCGCTGCCCCCAGACCGGCTGCGAGGGCCGCGCCGCCAAGCGCGCGCCTGGTGAGAAAGGTCATGCTGTTCGTCCTTCCGGTCAGCCGTTTGCCATGCACGCGCTCAAGCCTCGCGCTCGGCGAGGTGAAGCGACTGGAAGAGATGCGCGATCGCCTCGCGCGCCCGCGGCAGGGCTTGGCGGGCGATCGGGTCGTCGCGATGCGGCAGGTCGAGGGTCATCTCCTCGACAATCCGGCCCGGCCTCTCGCTCATAACCAGGATGCGGTCGGACATGGCGACTGCCTCGGTCAGGTCATGCGTGATCAGCAGGGTGGTAACACCAGAGCTGCTGATGGTTCGTGCGAAAGAGCGCTGGAGCAGCAGCTTTGTCTGCGCATCAAGGGCGGAGAAGGGCTCGTCCAGCAGCACCACATCCGGCTCGATCGCCAGCGTCCGCGCCAGTGCTGCGCGCTGGCGCATGCCGCCCGAGAGCTGGAAGGGGTAGTGATGCGCGAAATCCTGAAGGCGGCAGCGGGCCAGTTCCCGCAGGGCGCGCTCGCGTCGCTCGGTGCGGCCGATGGGGCGCGCCTCCAGGCCGAACTCCACGTTGCGCACAATGGTTCGCCAGGGCAGCAGCAGATCCTTCTGCAGCATGAAGCCCACCTGCATGTTCGGCCCCGAGACAGGTTTGCCGGACAGTGCAATGCGGCCTTCGGTCGGGCGGTCCAGCCCGGCCACGAGATTCAGCACCGTGCTCTTGCCGCAGCCCGAGGGGCCGACGATGGCGACGAATTCGCCCTTCCGAACCTTGAAGGAGAGGTCTTCCACGGCTGTGAAGGGAGTCGTGGTCCGGGTCGCGAAGCACTTGGTCACCCCGTCGAAGTCAAGGACATCCGGCGGCACATGCTTCGATGCGTGCGCCACTCGGTCGTCAGCCGGCCGATCAACGGGGGAAACGCTCTGGAGCACCGGGGCATTATCCGTTCAAATGTGAACTTTGTGTTCACTGTTGGAAGAGTGATGCGGACTGGTTCCGACGTCAAAGAGAATCTTTTGGCCGGGGACAGTCATCACCCAAGCGAATACCGGGCCATTGCCCCACCGGGCGGCAGCATCACCCAGGAGTCAGGCAGTCGTGGTCAGGCTTCGCATCGGACGCCACGGTGGACACCAGGGCGCAACCGCGCCCCGGCGCCGGTCGGATCAGAGACCCGACTGGATGTTGCGGCTGCGGATCACCTCGGCCCAGGTCGCCGTCTCCCGCCGGATACGGGCCTCGAACTCCGCCAGGCCCTCATCCGTAACCGTCAGTCCCTGAGCCTCCAGCGCGGACTTGGTTGTGGGCGCGTGCAGCACCTGCCGGATCGCCGTGTAGATCGCCGTCAGCGTGGCATCCGGCGTCGCGCGCGGGGCAAGCAGCCCGTACCAAGAGGTGATGTCGAGCCCCCCCACGCCCGCCTCCTCCAGCGTCGGAATCTCCGGCGCGGTCTGGGACCGGGCAGCGGTGGTAAGGGCCAAGGCACGCACCTGCCCGGCGCGGATCGCCGTCAGCACTGCCGGCAGATTGGTGAAGAGAAGTTGGACATTGCCGGAGATCACATCGGCCACGGCCTGGCTCGACCCCTTATAGGGAACGTGCAGCATCTGCATGCCGGTCTTCTGCGCCAGCAATTCGCCAGCCAGATGAAGCTGGCTTCCTACGCCGGGCGATGCGTAGGTTACGCCGTCGCGCTGGGTCTTCGCGTAGGCGATCAGCTCCGCCACGTTCTTCACGGTTAGGTTGGGCGCGCAGACGATCACGTTGGGCGCGGTGGCCAGCAGGCTGACCGGCGCGAAGTCCCGCTCCACATCGAAGGGCAGGTTCTGCATCAGGGTCGGGTTGATCGTCAGATTCCCGGCAGGTACCAGCAGTAGCGTGTTGCCGTCTGGCGCCGCACGGCGCACCGCATCGATCCCGATGTTGCCCTGGGCGCCCACCTTGTTGTCGACAACAGTGGTCTGGCCGTTACCAGCCTGGATACCCTGCGCGATCACTCGCGCCAGCACATCCACCGGACCGCCCGGCGTGAAGGGCGCGACGATGGTCACGGGCTTGGCCGGCCAAGCCTCTGCGGCGTGCAGGCCGCCGGGAAAGGCCACGCCCAGAGTGCTGACGCCGAAGCCGGCCAGGGCACTGCGCCGGCTGATAGGGCGATGAAAGGGGGTCATGAGGATCCTCATTAGGCTGTGGCATTCCGTGCGGACGTTTCGTTGTGAGTGGGCGCAACGGGCAGCGTATCCTTCGCCGCCCGCCCGCAAATCAGGCGCGGCGGGCCTTCGTGGCCTCCCCGTCGAAACCAAGTGCGGCGGAGATCCGTCCTGCCGCCGCCACGACCTCCTGCGTCAAGGGACCACGAAGTTCTTCCTCGGAAGTCAGCAGCGCGACGGTCGAAACATTGATCGCCGCAACCGTCGCGCCGGTCACGTCACGCACTGGCGCGGCGACACTCGCCACCCCAGCCTCATAGCCCGCGACATGGGCGACGAAACCCGCCATGCGATCCGCCTCCGCCTGGGCCAGCAAGGCGGGAAGCTTGGTCGGGGTTTGCGGCCCGTAGGCTTGTAGCGCCACGCCTGCATAGAGATCCTTCAACTGGGCCGACGACAGCGCGGAGAGCAGGACACGCCCCATGGTGGTCGCATGGGCCGGCAGCCGCGTGCCGACCTGCACCACGCTGGAGAGGGAACGACGCGTCGGCAAGCGCGCGAGATAGACCACCTCCCGTCCCTCCAGCACGCCGAGATGGGCGGACCAGCCGGTCCGGTCCCGCAGCGCCTCCAGATGCGGAAGCGCGACCTCCACCAGGTCGCGCGAGGCGAGATAGCCATAGCCCAACCGCAGCACCTGCGGGCCAAGCGCATAGGTGCGCGTGCCTGCGTCATAGGTCAGGAAGCCGCGCTGTTGCAGCGTGTAGGCAATGCGGAAAACCGCGGAGCGCGTCACACCCACCGCCTGGCCCATTTCGGTCAGCGTCATGCGCCGGCGCTCGGGCGTGAAGGCCAGCAACACTTCCAGCCCGCGGGATAGGCCGGGAACGATGTAGCGATCTTCGGCGCCGCCAGGGACGGGCGGCTCGTCCATCTGTTCACCCATAAAACGACGTATAGCATCCAAAACTTGGTGGCGCTAGGTAACCGGCACCCGGCAGTCACCGGACACAGCAGGAGGGCCCCGCATGAACATCGTCACCCCCGTCGCTCCGAGCCTGGAGGCCGATCTGCGGGCCCATGTCGGGCGTCATGTGGACAAGGTCTTCGACTGGGACGCCTTCCCCAGCAATCGCGGCTTCGCCGATCTGGAACGGGCGCAGATGCGCTATATCGGCGCCGGCGGATCACCCAAGGTGAACGACAACGCCACGCTGAAGCCCGAGCACTTCACGCTCAGCCTCATCTACAAGCACGTCGGCAAATACGCCGCCTGCCACGCGCATGAGATCGAGGAGAGCTTCCTCATCATCGATGGCGTGCTGACCGTGGGCTGGGAAAAGGATGGCGAAGTGGTCGAGGTGCGCCTTGGCCCGAAGGACATGATCCTGAATGCCCGCGACATCGGCCATGGCTTCCGCAATGACGGCATCGAGCCGGTGCTGATGTCGATCAGCGTCGATGTCGGCAAGCCGCTGCCACCGCGATATCTCTACCATCCCAAGAACACCGCCCCGGAACTGGCCCGTGCATTCGGCGCCGAGCCCGGCAAGACCATCCCCTTCAGCCCCACCGGCGAGCACCCGCTACAGCAGCACATGGCGCGCTACGTCATCCGCCACAACGAGCAGCCGACCCTGTGGGATCCGGCCGGCTTCACGCGCAAGGTCTATGTCGGCCCGGGCGGCATCCAGTCCGACACCTGCCGCAAGGAGATGCTGGGCATTCCTGTCGGCGCCGGCGTGAAGCCCTATGTCCGCGATGTGGAGGACGCCTTCCTCGTGCTGGAGGGCAGCCTGACCGTGGGCTGGGAGGATGAGCAGGGCCAGGTGGCGGAACTGGAACTCGGCCCGCGTGACCTGGTGATGAACCCGGCTGGCCGCCGCCACTGGTTCCGCAATAACAGCGCGGGGCCCGTGACCGTGTGGCAGGTGATCGGCACGGCTGAGCCGGAGACGGTGCACTTCGAGGCGGCCTGATGAAAAAAGGCCTGGGAAAGAAAGGACTCTTTCCCAGGCCCGATTACTTCTTCGAGTTCGAGCTGCGCCGGCCTTACCGTCTCGCATGCACTCAGCGGCCGAGGAAGCCAGAGCCCGAAGGCTCAGGGCCGCGCCGTGCCTGACCCGGTGCCGCCGCCCCCTCCTCAGCCCGGCAGCCAGCGCGCCGTGTAGCTGTGCTCGATGCTGCGGTTCTGCACGGGGTCGTGCAGAGCCATGAAGAACTCGCGCCGCGGGCGGATGCCGCCCAGGGCGGGCAAGGTGCCGCCGAACATGATGGTCCCGGGCTGCAGCGCGCCGAAGCCCTGCGCGTCATAGGCCGCCACGGTGTCGCGGGGATCACGCATCGCGGCCACGCTGCCCTCCTGATAGGGCACCCGGCCCGCGCCATCATCCACCCAGGACCGGATCTGCAGCGAATCCCAGTGGTCCGCCACGTCCTCGAAGGACCAGAGCACCGGGGCGACAGGCTTCGGGCACATCTGCTTGGACACGGTGATGGAGTAGCTCTCCACCTTTCGATCCGTGTGGTCGGAGCCGAGGCCGACCCACCAGGAACCGTCCTCGTCCACCAGGATGATGAACTCGGCCTCCCCGCTGGACTCGGCACCCAGGCAGTCAATCAGCGGGCTTGTCGTCAGCGTCTCCACCCCGGCGCGGTAGAAGCAGGGGGTGCTCGGGGGCGGCGCCACGCCCAGCGCGGCCAGCTCCTCGATATGCTCCTGCACCTTGTGGGGGTCGCGGCCGGTCCACCCGGCGATCACCAGATCGCGGATGGTCACCGTCCGGCGGGTCGTGCCGCCCCCACCGCAGAAGTCGAAGGCCAGTGCTGCCATGAATACGGTCCTGCCTGTTCTTTCGGTCGCACCCGCCAACGGCGCGACCGGCCGGGCGGAGCCCCCGGACGCATAGGTGCCGGGTTCTGGCTGACCTTTTAGGCGGGAAGGCCGGGAGGAGGTATCCCCCTACTCTGCCCTTCACACGTCCAGCCGGATGCCCAGGTCCCGGATCAGCGGCCGCCACACCGCATTCTCGGCCCGGACGAACTCGGTCATCTCAGTGGGGCTGCGGGGCACCAGCTCCACCCCGATGTCCCGCATCTGCTTCGACACATCAGGGCTCCCGATGGCGGCGCGCAGCAAGGTGTTCAACCGCTCCACGATCGCCGGCGGGGTTCCGCTGGCAACCGAGATGCCTTGCCAGCCATAGGCCACGGCGCGCGGATAGCCGAGCTCCACCGCAGTGGGCACCTCGGGCGCAGCGATGGCGCGGCTATCACCGATCACCACCAGGCCACGGGCACGATTACCCCGGAGGAAGGGCAGCGCGTTAGTAATGTCCGAGATGACACAGTCGACCTGGCCGGAGACGAGGTCGTTCAGCACCGCCGGCATGCCGCGATAGGGCACATGGGTCGCATCAAGACCCGATTGCTGCTTCAGCACCTCCATAGCCAATTGGTGCGGCGAGGCGACAGCGGGCGTGCCATAGGTCAGGCTGCGCCTCTTTGATTCCGCGAGCAGCGCGGCGAAATCGGCAAAGGGACTTTCCGGGCGCACCAGCAGCAGCATCGGAAACCGCCCGATGAAGCCGACGCTAGTCAGGTCCTTATCCGGATCGAAGGGCAGCCTGGCATAAAGGGCGGGATTGTAGACCAGCACGCCGTTGTCCACGTGCAGCAGGGAGTAGCCATCCGCCGGGGAGCGGACGACATTCTCCGTGGCCACGATGGCGCCGCCACTCGGGCGGTTCTCCACAACGATGGATTGGCCGAGGGCCGGGCCCATTTGCTTGGCGATCATACGCGCGAAAATATCGCTGGCGCCGCCCGCGCCATAGCCGACCACCCAGCGCACCGGGCGATCCGGCCAGTTGCCGGTTCCCTGCGCACGGGCCGCACGGCCCGCCAAGATTCCCGCCCCGGCAGAGAGCACCAGGTGGGTGACATTCCTACGACCGAACATGCAGCAGCCTCCGACTGAAGTCCCGAGTGCCGCCGTGCCCGCGCGCCGTCCCTTCTTCCCCCTTGTCGGCCGTCAGTCCGGCAGCACGGGTGGTTTGGCGAGCCCTTCGGCCCGCAATCTTTCGACCAAGGCACCGAGGCGCTGGCGACGGTAGGAATCGAGGTCCCGCCCGGCATAGTCCAGGAAACCCTGCCCCGTGCGAAGCCCGATCCGCCCTTCCCGCATGTTGCGCTCGATCACCTCCGGGGCGCGATAGCGCTCATGCCCCAGCGCGCCGATGAGATAGCGGCTGGCATGGTACAGGATGTCGCCCCCACCCCAGTCGATGAACTCCAGCATGCCCAGCACGCCGAAGCGGAAACCGAAGCCATATCTTACGGCCTTGTCGATGTCCTCGGCGCTGGCGACGCCCTCCTCGACCATCCGCGCGGCCTCGTTCATCGCCAGCGTCTGGATGCGCGGCACGATATAGCCGGGGCTGGCGGCGCAGGTGACGGGCACCTTCCCCACCGATTCCAGCACGGTGTTCAGCCGCGCCACCACCTCTGGAGCCGTGCCGCGGCCGGGCGAAACCTCAACCAGCGGGATGATATAGGCGGGGTTCAGCCAGTGGGCGTTCAGGAAACGCTCCGGCCCGACCACGGATGGCGAGAGGTCGTCCACCAGGATGGTGGAGGTGGTGGAGGCCAGGATGGCCTCTGGAGCCATCAGCGCGGAAGCGCGGGCCAGCATGTCGCGCTTGAGGTCGAGGATCTCCGGCACGCCCTCGAACACGATGCCTGCCCCGGCGAGAACCTCCGCAGCCTCCGCATCCGGTGCCACGTGCACGCGCGCCAGCAGCGCGTCGGTCCGGGCCGAATCGAAGAGGCCCAGCTCACCCAGGGTGTGCAGCGCGCCGCCAATCTCGGCCAGGGCCTCGCGCCTCAGTGCTTCGAAGGCCTCCGGGGCGCGCGGCTTGGCATCCAGCAGCACCACGTCATGCCCGGCATAAGCGAATTGCACGGCGATGCCGCGCCCCATCCGCCCCGCGCCAAGGCAGGCAATGGATGCGCGCTCAGAAGCCATGGCGCAGGACCCGGTCGGTCCCGGCGCGGTCCAGGCCGCCGAGCCCGACATCGGCCAGGGTCCGCCCGGCATGGTTCGGCGCTTCCCCGCGAATAGCGGCACCAATGGCCGAGAAGGCCCGCGCCAGCGGCACATCCACCCCCGCCAACCCGGCCGCAGAAATGATGAGGGAAAGGCCGAGGCGCAGATCCTCCATCATGTAGCGGTGCTCGGTCAGCACAATCCGCTCCCGCCAGTCCCCGGATTCCGTCAGGCGGTCATGGGAGGCACGGCCATACATCCACTCCTCCCCCTCCTTCGCGTAATGATGGGCAAGCGGAAAATGCGGGGCGCCGTAGCCCAGCGCCTCACGCACCGCCACACGCTCGGCATCCAGCGCGTCCGTGGTGCGGCGGATGGCGGGAACGGTACCCTCGTTATGGATGTCCCATTTCTCGAAATGCTCGAGCGGGCCGGCATTCATGATGATCAGCGGCGGATGGATGATCGCGCCCGCATTCATCAGCGCGCCGGACAGCGCATCGCCGCAGGGCTCGATCACACCGGGAAAGGCGGCGCCGATTACCTTTAGCGCCATTTCCGCCCGGTCCAGCGGGAAGACGCCGACCGGCAGGCGCGTGGCCCGGGTGGTGATCGCCACTTGGAAAGGCCCGTGCTTGCGGGTGAGCCAGGGAAGCGTGCCCGTCTCGGCAAAAGCCACCTTCGGGCTGCGGCCGGTCTCGTGCAGCGCCCGCGCCATCAGCACTGTGCCGAGCGTGCCCGGCGGCAGGAAGACCACCTGCCCGTCCTCCAGGCAGGGAGCAAGGCGGCGGGCGATGTCGGCCTGCGCCGTGGCGGGCGTGGGACAGAGGATCAGCTCCGCACCGCGTACCGCCTCCGCCATTTCAGCGGTAACCAGGGTGAGGCGCGCCTCATGCGTGCCGCGCGCATCCTTCACGGAGATGACGCCACCGGCGGCCCGGTGTGCCTCCACCGCCGCCACGTCGCGACGCCACAGCCGCACCTCATGCCCGGCCAGCGCCATATCCGCCGCTGCGGCGAAGGAGCCGTTACCACCGCCCAGGACAGCGATGCGAAGCGTCATGCGTCGGTTCCGATCAGGGGACGAAGCTCGAAATGCCGCACCTTGCCCAGGGCGGTGCGGGGCAGGCTATCCGTGAAGAACACGTCGCGCGGCACCTTGAAGCGGGCCAGCCGGGTGGAGACATGCGCGCGCACCTCCTCCGGCTCCAGCGCCATGCCGGCGCGCAGCACGAGGAAGGCGACCGGCACCTCCTGCCAGCGCGGATCGGGCGCGCCGAGCACCGCAGCCTCCGCGACGGCCGGATGCTCCAGCAGCACGCGCTCCACTTCAGCGGGATAGACGTTCTCCCCGCCGGAAATGATCATGTTCTTCTTGCGGTCATGCACGAAAAAATACCCGTCGGCATCCCGCGTGCCGATATCGCCTGTGCGGTACCAACCATCTTTCATGCAGGCCGCCGTCGCCGCTTCGTCGCGCCAGTAGCCCTGGAAAAGGTTCCGGCCACGCAGGAGCACCTCGCCCGCGACACCATGTGGCACTTCCTTGCCGTCATCATCCGCGATGCGCGCCTCGCAGAGCAGGCCGGGAAGGCCGGTGGAGTTGCCACGCGAAAGATCGCCGCCCAGCCGGGTATAAACGGCAATGGGGCAGCTCTCCGTTGCGCCATAGACCTGGAGCAAGGGTACGCCACGTGCCCGGACGGCATCGATCAGGCCCTGATGCACCGGCTCCGACCCCGTGCTGATGGCGCGAAAGCAGGACAGATCGGCTTCCGCCCAGCCCGGCGCCGCCATCAGGGCACGCAGGACCGCTGGCACGGTCAGCATCAGCGTCGGCCGGTCCGTGGCGATGCTGGCCAGCACCGCATCCGGCGCAAATCGGGAATGAATGGTGACCGTCGCGCCGATCTGCAGCGCCGGCGTGGTCTGGATGTTCAGCCCACCCACATGAAAGAAGGGCAGAGCAGAGAGGATATGGTCCTCGGCCGTCATGCCGTGCAGGTGGTGGCTCATCACCGCGTTGTGGAACAGCGCCTCCTGCCGCAGTACCGCCCCCTTGGGCCGGCCGGTCGTGCCGGAGGTGTAGACGAGCAGCACGGGCTGATCGAACGTGCCGGCCCCCTCGGCATCGGCCACATTCCCCTGGAATTCGAGCGGGGCGACCGGAAGGGTCGGCGCAGCCTCATGCAGCACCTCCGCAAAACCGGGCTCCACAAAGGCGACGCGTGGCTCGGCATGCCCGAGGATGTAGCCCAGCTCGGGCGCTGCCAGGCGCCAGTTCAGCGGCAACAGGATAGCCCCCAGGCGCGCGCAGGCGTAAAGCAGCGCCAGATAGGCCGGGTTGTTGGCCGCCAGAACGGCCACGCGATCGCCAGCCTGTACGCCGTGCTGCGCGCGCAGGGTATGCGCCGCACGGCCCACCATCGCCGCGAAGCCGGCATAGGTGATGACCTCGCCCTCGAACCGGATCGCAACCTTCTCTGGCGCGAAGGCCGCGTTGCAGTCGATGAGGCTGGCGAGGTTCGTCACCCGCTCAATCGTCCTTCTCGCCAGGATTGTAGAGCGTGTCGCGCCCCAGCCGATCCAGGCAGATCTCCGCCGTCCAGGGCAGCATCAGCGATCCGCAGCGGCTGTCACGATAGATGCGCTCCAGCGGAAGGCTCTTCAGCATCGCCTGGCCGCCGCAGGTCCGGATGGCCTTGGCCGCCAGGGCGTTGGCATTTTCCATGACCGTGTATTGCGCGGCATAGGCGCGCTGCACCTGTTCCCGCGTCGGGTCGGCACGGGCTTCTCGCACCGCCTGGAACCAGAGCGCCTTGGTCTGCTCCAGCATGATCCGCATTTCTGCCACTGCGATCTGCTTGGTGGGGAACATGCGGCGCTTCACCGGCGGCATGCCCGGCAGTTCCCCGCGCAAATAGGAGACCGTGAAGTCATAGGCCGCCTGGGCGAGGCCCATGTAAGTGGGCGTCAGCGTCATGAACATGTGTGGCCAACGCCCGGCCGCCTGAAAATAGACGCCGCGGGGCATCAACATGGCGTCTTCCGGTACGAAGACGTCCTTCAGCAGCAGCGTGCGCGAAACGGTGCCGCGCATGCCCAGCGGATCCCAGTCGCCCACCACTGAAACACCCGGTGCATTGGCGGGCACGGCGAGGTAGAGTGTGTTGCGACGGCTGGCGGGCTCGTCGCCCACGCGCTCCGTGCATAGGATGCCATAATAATCGGCCGAACCGGAAAGGCTGGCGAAGATCTTCTTGCCCGTGACGATGTAGCCGCCCTCGACCGGCCGCGCCTCGGTGCCGAAGGCGATGGCACCGGCCGCGGCGGCGCCTCCCTCCGAGAAGGGCTGCGAGTAGATGGCGCCGTCCTGAATGATGCGCTGATAGTGCTTCGACCGGCGCGCGCGATGGACGGCGCGGTCGGCCTCGCTCATCTCCAGATCCTCCGAGAGCAGGCCGGACCAGAGGGTGGAGCAGACATGCATGTTCCAGGACAGCGCCGTGGCGCCGCAGTAGCGCCCCAGCTCGGCGGCGGTCAGGCAGTAGGTGGTGAAATCAGCCCCCTCCCCACCATCCTCTTCCGGCACGCAGATACGCAGCAGGCCCTGGCCGTGCATGTCGCGGAAATTCTCGATCGGGAAGCGCGCCTCCCGGTCGTAAGTGGCGGCGCGGGGCGCCAGCACGGCCTTGCCGAAACGGCGCGCACGGGCCGTCAGCTCCGCCTGCTGGGGCGTCAGGTTGAAGGCCTCCGGCGCGAAGATCGGCTCATCCTGCATCGCGTCCGCGGGCAGCGTGTCCATCAGGAAAGCGTCCCTTGTAAATGGCGGTCCAGGAAGGCCAGGACGGCCGCGTCGAACTCAGCCGGCGCCTCGATATTCGGCATATGGCCGATCCCGGGCAGGCAGATATATTCCGCCCCAGGGATCTGGCCTGCCATGCGCTCCATCACCGATGCGGGGGCATTGGTATCGGCCTCCCCGGCCAGGCAGAGCGTAGGGATGCGGATGGTGCCCAGGCTCGGCCGTTCATCAAAGGTAACCAGGCACCGGACCGCGGCGCGGAAGGTCTGGGACGGCGTGGCCCCTAGCGCCTCGATGGCCAGCCCGCGCCAGGCCGGATAGACACCGCGCGGGCCGACGAGCTTGGCCAGCGTGTCCTCCGCGATATCCGCGAGGGACAACCCCTCATCCAGCGGCCTCATCCGCGCCGCCACGAATTTCTGCTGGAACTCACCGGAGGGGTTTCCAAAAGCCGGGCTGGTCGCGCAGAGAATGGCGGCTGCATAGGCTTCAGGCCGGCGACGCAGCAGAGTCTGCACGACCATGCCGCCCATGGAGTGCCCGAGCAGCACCGGGTGTTCCAGCCCGCGCGCGGCGATGGCCGCCTCCACATCCGCGGCCAACCCTTCGAAGTCCATGGAATCGACGGGCGGGCGGCCGCCATAGCCTGGAAAGTCCAGCGGCACGGTGCGGTAGCCACGCGTGGCGAAGGACGTGACTTGCGGCTGCCAGAGCCGTGAATCGGCCCCGATCCCGTGCAGCATCACGACATCCGTCGCATCCGCCATGCCAGCCTATCCTTGTTCGCAACGGATCATATGAAAAGGAATGGACCTGTCCAGCAAGAAATCAGCCGAACACCTCCTGCAGCACGCCTCTCACCACCACGGGCGTCCCATCCACCAGGATATCCGTCCCCATCACCGGGATGTCGAAATGCCCGGGTGTATAGCGCCCCGCGAATTCATTCGCCCCGGTGGAGAAAAGGAAGTTGCCCGCCACCGCCCGCAGCTCCGTGCCGTTCGTGTCGCGCTGCCCGTACATGGAAAGTGCTTCGTACCGCGCCGCCGGATTCATCCCGAATCCGACATGGGAAACGGCATAGGCCTCCTTGTCGCCCCAGGCCGCGAAGGATTGCCGCATCATCTCGGCATCAGGGCCGTTGCCCTCCATGGCCGTGACATAGTCACGCTCGATGGTCAGCCGGATCGGGGCGGCGAGATAACGCTTGAAGGTCAGGTTGATGTCGCCGGTGTCCAGCACCAGCGTGCCATTCACCGTTCCGGCGGCAGGGAAGCTCACCACCAGCCCGCCGGGCCAATGGGCCAGGGTTCCCGGCCGGTCCGTCCAACCCCAGACGCCCACGGTGGTGGCACCGGCCATATCGATCTCCAGTGCCGTGCCGGCCGCCGAGCGCACGCTCATGCGCTTCGCGCCGCGCAGCATCTTCGTGGCAGCCTTCACCCTCGCGGCCAGCGCATCATCCGGCCGCATCCGCTCCAGCGCCTCCGGATGCTCATTGGAGATGGAGAGGATGCGCGCCCCGCCCTTCAGAATCGCGGCCGTCTCCCGCGCATGCATCAGTCCCTGCACCGTCAGGTCCACCACCAGCCCGCTGGCGGCCAGGGCGCCCACCACCGGCTCCAGCCCGCCAATCGCCTCGCTGGCACCGGTGGAGCGGACCGGCACGGGATAGGGGTTGCGCCCTGTCGGCAGTACCAGGTGATAGGGCCGCGCACCCAGCCGCAGCAGAGCCAGTTCCGCCAGATGGACGTTCAAGGCGCGGGACTGCGTCTCGGAGAGGATGGCCACCGCCTCCCCCGGTTTCACGGCGCATTTGGCCAGGATCTCGGTGAAGGCCTCGATCCACTTGTGCTCAATGCGGTCCGCCAACATGCTCGGCCCACCTTCTATGCGTTCCCAGCCATTCGGGCGCAGATCGGGGGCGCCGGTCAAGATATATGAAAAGGGATACAATCCGTCCGTGGCCGGATTTACCGAGACCTACCTGCCCTATCTCCTGGCCCGGGCAAGCCACGAGGTCTCCTCCTCCTTCCATGCCGCGCTCAAGAACTGGGGCCTTTCCGTCCCGGAATGGCGTGTCCTGGCCTGCCTGACGGATGCGGACGGCCTCTCGGTCGGGCAACTCGCCGACATGGCATTGATGAAGCAGCCCAGCATGACCAAGGTTCTCGACCGCATGGAGGCGGAGGATCTGGTCCGCCGCAAGCCGACGCCGGAGGACCGCCGCCGCGTGCTAATCCACATCACCCCCAAGGGCCGAGCCCGCGTAAAGCCCGTGCTGGCCGCCGCCCACCAGCACCAGCAGGAAAAGCTGGCGCCCTTCGATGAGGCGGAGCGCGCCATGATCCTGCGCGCTCTGCATCTGCTGATCGGCGAGGCCGGCTGACCATGGGGCAGTGGTGCGCCGTGGCCGGAGGGGAGCGCCACGTTTTCGAGAACTTGCCGCATCTTCTCGCCGCCGCCTCGCCTCGCCGTTCCGGGGACGAGTTGGCCGGGATCGCCGCCACTAGCGACGCGCAACGCGTGGCCGCGCGCCACGCCCTCGCCGACCTTCCACTACGGACATTCCTGTCGGAAACAGTGATCCCCTACGAGGCCGATGAGGTGACGCGCCTTATCGTCGACACACATGACACGGCCGCCTTCGCACCCATCGCGCATCTCACCGTCGGGGGCTTCCGCGACTGGCTCCTCTCCCATCAGGCGGATGCCTTGGCCCTTGCGGCCATCGCGCCGGGACTGACGCCTGAAATGGTGGCAGCCGTCTCCAAGCTCATGCGGAACCAGGACCTGATCGTCGTGGCGCGCAAGCGGCGCGTCGTCACCGCCTTCCGCTCCACCCTTGGCCTGGAGGGAAGGCTGGCCACCCGGCTGCAGCCAAACCACCCCACCGACGACCCGCGCGGCATTGCCGCCTCCACGCTGGACGGGTTGCTGAACGGCTCCGGCGATGCAGTGATCGGCGTAAACCCCGCCACGGACAGCGTGCCCAACTGCGTCGCCCTGTTGGAGATGCTGGACGCGCTGCGTGCACAATATGGGATTCCCACCCAGACCTGTGTGCTGACCCACGTGACCAACGCCATCGAGATCATGCGGCGCGGGGCACCTGTGGATCTGGTCTTCCAGTCCGTCGCGGGCACGGAGGGTGCCAATCGCGGTTTCGGCGTGGATCTCGCCATCCTCCGGGAAGCGCGGGATGCCGCTTTATCCCTGGGCCGCAGCGGTCCCTCCAGCGAAGTCATGTATTTCGAAACCGGCCAGGGCAGCGCTCTTTCCGCCGAAGCCCATCACGGCGTGGACCAGCAGACGCTGGAGGCACGCGCCTATGCCGTCTGCCGTGAATTCCGCCCACTGCTCGTTAACACGGTGGTCGGCTTCATCGGCCCCGAATACCTTTATGACGGCAAGCAGATCATCCGCGCGGGGCTGGAGGACCATTTCTGTGGCAAGCTGCTCGGCCTGCCGATGGGGGTGGATGTCTGCTACACCAACCATGCCGAGGCCGATGGCGACGACATGGACGGTCTGATGACCCTCCTGGCCGTTGCGGGCGTGCATTTCCTGATCTGCGTGCCCGGCGCGGATGACATCATGCTCAACTACCAGAGCCTCTCCTTCCACGATGTACTCGCGTTGCGCAGCATGCTCGGCCTGCGCCCCGCGCCGGAGTTTGAGGATTGGCTGATCCGCATGGGCATTGCAGAGCCGGGCGGCGCCATCCGCCCGCCGGAACTCTCCACCTCCGGCCTGCGAAAACTGGCGCATGAGGCGGGCGCCCGTGGCTGAGGCACACATCACCGATCCTGTTATTGACCCCTGGGCCCGTTTGCGGGCAGCCACGCGTGCACGTATCGGGCTCGGCCAAACTGGCGATGCACTTCCTTTGCGCGAGGTGCTGGGCTTCCAGATGGCCCATGCCCTGGCTCGTGATGCCGTGCATGCGCCGCTGGACTCAGCAGCCCTGGAAGCGGCGCTGCAGCCGCATCCGGTGCTGCATGCCCGCAGCGCGGCACAGGATCGCGGCATCTATCTCCGCCGCCCCGATCTCGGCCGTCGGCTGCACCCGGAAAGCCTGCCCACGCCGCCGGGAGGTCCCTTCGACGTCGCCTTCGTGCTCGCCGACGGCCTCTCCGCCACCGCCGTGCAACGCCATGCCGCCGTTGTCTTCCGTGCCTGCCTCAGCCGCCTGCCGGGCTGGCGCATCGCCCCGGCCGTGATCGCCACCCAGGCCCGCGTGGCGCTGGGGGACGAGATTGGCGCGCGCCTCAAGGCCCGGCTGGTCGCGGTGCTGATCGGCGAGCGGCCAGGGCTGAGCGTGCCCGACAGCCTCGGCATCTACCTGACCTACGAGCCCCGTCCGGGCCGCCGCGATTCCGAGCGCAACTGCATCTCCAACATCCACACCTCGGGCGGGCTCAGCCCCGATCTGGCGGCGGCCAAGCTCGCCTGGCTCATGCGGGAGGCGCTGACGCGCAAGCTGACCGGCACCGGGCTGAAGGACGATGCTGATCCGGCCACACTGGCCTCGGCCACCTTCTTCCCGCCACCCTGAAAGCGCCGTGGAGGGAACAACGGGCCGATCCTGACCCGGCCGCCCCGGCGAGGGCCGGCGCCGCTGGAGATCACGCCCGCCGCTGGCCTCCTAATAAGTCGTGGCAGGAAGACTGAGTGCCGCCCGCGCCTCGGCAGGCGTAGCTGGGCGGCGGCCCTGGCGGGCAGCTGCCTCAACGGCCAACCGCACCAGTTCGGCATTGCTGGCGGCAAGCCGCTCGCGGCTGACGCGGATGTTGTCCTCCAGACCCGTGCGGAGCCCGTCACCACCGCGCGCCAGCACCCACTCGATAACCTGCGCCTGGTTGGCGCCGATGCCCGCTGCCGTCCAGGTCGCCCTCGGCAGCACGCGCCGCGTTTCCTCCAACAGGATGTCCAGCAAATGCTCCTCGGCCGGCATGGCATTGCGCACGCCCATGACGAACTGCACATGCGGCCGATCGTCCATCAGCCCCTCATCGACCAGCTGCCGGGCGGCATGGATGTGGGAGAGGTCGAAAACCTCGATTTCCGGCCGCACGCCGTACCGCTGCATCTTGCCGGCCAGTTCCGTCACCAGCGATGCCGGGTTTTCATAGACGATGGTCGGAAAGTTGACCGAGCCGGTGGAGAGCGATGCCATATCCGGCCGCAACTCCAGCGCGTTACCGCGGGCCGAGGGATCTCGGCCGCGCCCACCCGTGGAGAACTGCACGATCATGCCCGGGCAGTGCTTCCGCACCCCCTCCTGCACCTGCGCGAACAGCGCGGGGTCCGAGGATGGGCTCTCATCGGGGTTGCGGACATGGATATGAACCAGGGAGGCTCCGGCCTCATAGGCAGCATGGGTGGATTCCACCTGCTCCGCAGGGCTGGTGGGCACCGCGGGATTGTCGCGCTTGCGCGGCACAGAACCGGTGATGGCGACGGCAATGACAATGGGGCTCACGCGGCACCACTCCTAACGGGGTGATGATGAGGGTGGCTCTTCCACCTGCCCTCAACAAGGAATGACCTTCCGAACAGTGCTGCAAAACTGAGGGGGATGCGGGATCCTCCCGCCCACCGGACCCGAACCGATGCCCGATTTCCATTTCTCCGCCGATCTTCTTCACCCTCAACGCATCGCCTTCGGCGCCGGGACCCTGTCCGTTATCCGTCCATGGGTGGAGGAGCGCGGCATGAAGCGCGTCCTCGTGGTGACGGATGCCTTCAACGCCACCCGTCTGGACCGGCTCGGCCTGACCGGCCGCCTGACCGTCTTCGGCCGGGCGAAGCCGGATCCTGAAGTACCAACGCTCAACGAGCTTCTCGGGGTAGCCGAGGCAGCAAGGCCTGAGCTCGTCATCGGTTTCGGCGGGGGCAGCGTGATGGATTTGGCGAAGCTCGCTGCGGCACTGGCAGGCAGCGGTCAGACGCTGAGAGAAGTGGTAGGACCGGACAGGCTGGCCGGCCGGCGCGCCGCCCTAATTCAGCTGCCCACCACGGCCGGCACGGGCAGCGAAGTCGGCACGCGTGCCTTTTTCACCGATCCGGCCACCCCGGCTAGGCTGGCCGTGCGAAGCCGCCATCTGTTGGCGGATCTGACGGTGATCGATCCCGACCTGACCACGACCCTTTCCGCCGCCCTGACCGCCACGACCGGGATGACCGCCATGGCCCATTGCACCGAGGCCCTCACCAACCCGAAGTCCAATCCGGTCATCGATCCCCACGCATTCGAAGGCATCCACCTCATTGGCCGCTTCCTGACACGCGCCGTGCTGGACGCCACCGACCAGGAGGCACGGGCTGGCCTCGCCCTGGCCGCAATGTATGGCGGCTTCTGCCTGGAGGCCTCGGACGCCAGTGCCGTCCATGCCCTGGCTCATCCGCTTGGCGCACGCCACGGGATTGCTCATGGCGTCGCCAGCGCGTTGCTTTTCCCCCATATCCTGGCCTTCAACGCCTCTGCCTCGCCCATGAGGACGAAACAGGTGCTGGAAGCGCTTGGCCTGCCCGCCTCCAACACGCCTTCGGCGGTCCTGGAAAGCAGCCGCGGCTTTTGCCAGGGCCTGGGCCTGGCCATGCACCTCTCCCGCCTGGGTGTGCCGGAGAGCGCGCTTCCGGCCATGGCGGCCGAAGCGCATGCCAGCAGCGACGGGTTAGGTAACACCCCTCGCACCCTCAGCGCGGAGCGAATCCTGGCGATCTATCGCGCGGCTTACTGATCACCGGCGCGGTCTCGGCATGAAAAAGGCCGGGGAGCAACTCTCCCCGGCCTTATCGGCCCCGCCGTCAGGCGAAGGCCCACCGGCGGCTACATGCCGCCGATATAGTTCGGCCCGCCGCCACCCTCAGGCGTACGCCAGTCGATGTTCTGCGTCGGGTCCTTGATGTCGCAGGTTTTGCAGTGCACGCAGTTCTGCGCATTGATCACCAGCTGCACGCTGGCATCACCTGCCTCCGCCTGCGCGCCATCCCCTGTCGCCTCCGCGTCCGGCGTGCCGCGCAACTCGCGCTCCGCCTCCGGTCCCACCGCCTCATACACGGCGGCCGGGCAGTAGCGGCTCTCCGGGCTGCGGAACTGCTCCCAGTTCACGGCCTTCCAACGGCCGGGATCCTTCAGCACGAGGTGCACGGGCTGGTTCTCCTCGTGGTTGGTGTTCGAGAGGAACACCGAGGAGAGCCGGTCGAAGGTCAATTTCCCGTCGGGCTTCGGATAGACAATGCGCTTGCTCTGCGCGGCAGGCCGCAACGTCTCGTGATCGGCATGATGCGGCCAGGTCCAGGGCGCCTTGCCGCGGAACACATAGGTGTCCAACGCCGCCGCAGCCATGCCGCCGAAGAAGCCGAATTTGGAGAAGCCCGGGCGGATGTTGCGGACGCTGTGCAGCTCCTCCCATACCCAGGAATTCCGGAGGGCCTCCGGATAGCTCTCCAGCACCTCCGGCCGTGCCTCCTGCCCGAGCACCGCGGCGATGGCCTCGGCGGCCACCATGCCGCTCTTCATCGCGGTATGGGTGCCCTTGATCTTCGGCACGTTCAGGAAGCCGGCCGTGTCGCCCACCAGCATGCCGCCCGGGAAGACCAGGCGCGGGATGGCCTGAAGGCCGCCCTCGTTCAGCGCGCGCGCGCCATAGGCGATGCGCTTGCCGCCCTCCAGGAAGCCACGCACGGCCGGGTGGGTTTTGAAGCGCTGGAACTCATCAAAGGGCGAGAGCCACGGATTCTTGTAGTCCAGCCCGACCACGAAGCCGATGGAGACGAGGTTTTCCCCGAGCATATAGAGCCAGGAGCCACCATAAGTGTCACTCGTCAGCGGCCAGCCCGTGGAGTGCCAGACCAGCCCGGGCTGATGCTTCTCCTTCGGGATCTCCCACAATTCCTTCATGCCCAGGCCAAAGGTCTGCGGCGCGCAATCCTTGCGCAGGTTATAAATGTCGAAGAGCCGCTTGGTCAGCGATCCGCGGCAGCCCTCGGCAAAGATCGTATAGGTGGCGCGGAGTTCCATGCCGGGCTGGAAGTCCGGCCCTTCCTCACCCTCCCGGGTAATGCCCATCACGCCCGCGACGACGCCCTTTACGGCCCCGTCCTCAATCACGAGGTCGGAGGCAGCGAAGCCCGGATAGATCTCGATCCCCAGCGCCTCGGCCTTCGCGCCGAGCCAACGGCAGACATTGCCAAGGGACACCACGTAGTTGCCGTGATTGTTCATGGCCGGCGGCGTGGGCAGCTTGAAGGCCCGCTTCTCCGTCAGGAACATGAACCGGTCATCGCCGGCCGGGGTCGCCAGCGCCGGCGGATCGTCGCGCCAATCCGGGAACAGTTCGTCCAGCGCGCGCGGCTCCAGCACCGCGCCGGAAAGAGTGTGGGCGCCGATCTCCGAGCCCTTCTCCACGAGGCAGACGCTGGTGTCGGGCGCAACCTGCTTCAGCCGGATGGCGGCCGCCAGCCCGGCGGGGCCACCGCCGACCACCAGCACGTCGAATTCCATGCTCTCGCGTTCGGACACGCTTGCTCCTCCTAATTCGGCTACGGATGTAGCCTCGCCGCCTCCCCGGCGTAACCCATGATCGGCATCTGGCCCATTGCGCGGGGGCGCGGCGGGGCGCGATACCACACCCATGAATTTGGACGAGGCCGGGACAGCGGCCCTGCTCGCCGCGCTGGAATTGCAGATCGCCTG
Organism: Roseomonas chloroacetimidivorans; assembly: GCF_049629625.1. Lineage (NCBI taxonomy): Bacteria > Pseudomonadati > Pseudomonadota > Alphaproteobacteria > Acetobacterales > Roseomonadaceae > Roseomonas > Roseomonas chloroacetimidivorans. Next base: position 214,155 of record NZ_JBNBZS010000010.1, read on the forward strand.
GGGCGCCGATGAGGCGCTGGAGGAGGTGCCGCAGGACCGCACCCGCCCGCGTGAGCCCGCCGTGGCTGTCCCCGCGCCGCGTCCAGCTGTCCCCCGCCCCGCCACACCGGCCACACCAGCTGCCGCTTTCGCCCCCGCTGCCGCCCGCGCGGGGGAAGTGGCAGCCGGCATCGATAGCCTCGACGCCCTGCGCGACGCCCTGGCCGCCCTTGATCACCCGCTGCGCGAAACAGCCGGAAATCTTGTCCTCTCCGACGGCGTGCCGGAATCCGGCCTTGTCCTGATAGGAGAGGCCCCCGGCGCCGATGAGGACCGCCAGGGCAAGCCTTTCGTCGGCGTCTCCGGCAAGCTTCTGGACCGGATGCTCGCCAGCATCGGGGTCGAGCGGGCGCGGAACGCCTATCTGACCAACATCCTGCCCTGGCGCCCGCCGGGGAACCGCACCCCCACAGATGCGGAAATGAACCTTTTTACCCCCTTCGTGCTGCGCCACCTGTCCCTGGTGCGGCCGCGCCACATCGTCCTGCTGGGCGGCACCGCGGCCAAGGCACTGCTCCGCCGTAATGAGGGCATTACCCGGCTGCGCGGCCGCTGGCATTCGCTGGAAGTGCCCGGCCTTGGCCCCGTCCCCACCCTCGCGACACTCCACCCGGCCTATCTGCTGCGCCAGCCCGCGAGCAAGCGCGACGCCTGGACTGACCTACGCCTGCTGAAGCGCGCGCTGGACGCCAAGCCGGACAGTCTCCCAGCTCCATGAACGAAATGTGAAGGTTCCGTCGCTGCCAAGTGCCTGATTTCCGGGCGCCAGGCCCGAAGCTCGCGCAGCGGTTGCTTGCCTGACGGGCATCCCCCTCTTAACGCTCCGCCTATGCGAGCTTCCCCCCCCGGGCTCGATCGCCGTCCCCCCCGGCGAGTGCGCGCTGTGGGGGCGATCCTGGCGCTGGCGCTGGCCCTGTTTGGCCCCGTCGCGCAGGCCGCCCCCCATCGTGCGCAAGAGAGTCCCTCTCGCCGTGAGCAGACCGTGCCGCGCGAGTCCCGTCGTGCCGTCCAGGCACGTGAGGCCCACCATACTGCCCAGGCCCGCGCGCCCCGTCGCGTCGTCCCTGTGCATGGGCGCCGTCCTGCCGCCGCGGCAGCGCGGCCTGCGCTGCGCATGGTCCGGTCCGACAGCCTGCGCCCCCCGGCACGCGTCTCCATCAGCGCGCTCCAGCGTGATGTCGCGCGCGCCCTGCCACGCCGGGCCGCCCGAAACCTGACCGCCCGCGCAACCCGGCCAGCCTCCACACGGCAAAGGGGCCGGGCAGCGCCCTCCAGGGCTCTCGCCATGGCAGCGGCGCACGAACCCGAGCCCACCACTCTCGCAAGCACATTATCCAGGCGCTCGCAGGAGACGAGGACGCCATCCAACCGCTTGCAGGAGCTGAAGACCCCGCAGGAGATCGCCCTCTCCTTCGCCCGCACACCGCTGGCCGGCTTCGCCCAGCCCGCCGAACGCAGCCTGCCCCAGCCCCTGGCCCCCTCCGACGCTGCCCGGCTGCGCCGCATCTTCGAACTGCAGGCCCGCGGCGAAATGGCCCATGCCATGCGGGAAGCCGAGCGTCTGGATGACCGCCGCCTGATGGGTCATGTCCTGGCCGATCGCTGGCGCCCCGGCGGCGTGGAGCCGACGACCGCGGAGCTGCGTGCCTGGCTCGCGGAGTATGGCGACCACCCGGACGCACCTCGTCTTCACGCCCTGCTGGCCTCCCGCCTGCCCCGGGATGCTGCCCCGCCCCCCCTGCCCGAGGCGGAGAAGGCCGCCGACGAGCCCCCGGCACCCGGCCAGGAAGTGCCTCCAGAGGAGCGCGAGCCGCCGGCGGCGGCCGCCCGCCCCCTGATCCGCAACCCCGCCCTGGACCGCACCGTCCGGGACATGGCGTCCCGCGGCGACGTGCAGGATGTGTTGCGCCACATCACCAACACCCGGGGCATGACACCGGCTTACGCCGCCGCGCTGCAGACGGATGTGGCCCTCATCCTCTTCACCAGCGGCCGGGACCAGGACGCCTTTCGCGTCGCGTCCATGGCGGCCCGAACCACGGGCGCGCCGGCGCAGGCTGCCTTCGTCGCCGGCCTCTCCGCCTGGGGCCTCGGCCAGTATGAGACGGCCCTGCCTTATTTCGAGACGGCCGCGCGGAGCGACACGGCCCCCGCGGTGCTGCGCGCCGCCGCCGCCTTCTGGACCGCGCGCGCCGCTGTCCGCGCCCAGAGGCCCCAAGGCTACGTGCCCTGGATGCTCCAGGCCGCGCAGGAGCCACGCACCTTCTACGGGCTGGTCGCCCGCCGCGCCCTCGGCCTTCCTCCCGGCTTTGCCTGGGAGAGCGATGTGGCCGGCGAGGCTGAGACAGCCGTGCTGGCGGAGACAGCCGGCGGCTGGCGCGCCCTGGCCCTGATCCAGATCGGCCAGAAGGCCCGGGCCGAGGCGGAGCTGCGCCGCCTCTGGTCCGTGGCCCAGGGCAATCCCGCCCTCGCCCGCGCAATGCTCGCCACCGCCACCAGCGCCGAGCTGACGGAGTTGGCGGCCATGCTCGCCTCCCAGGCCCAGGCCGCCGATGGGCGCCCGCGCGACTATGCCCGCTTCCCCGTGCCACGGTTGGAGCCGCAGGGTGGCTGGCGCGCGGACCCGTCGCTGATCTACGGCCTGGCGCGGCAGGAATCGAATTTCGACCCCGACGCCGTCTCCCCCGCGGGAGCGCGCGGCCTGATGCAGGTGATGCCCACCACCGCCGCCTACATCACCGGCGATGCCAATCTGCGGGAGGGCGGCCAGCGCCGGCTGCATGATCCGGGCTTCAGCCTTGAGCTTGGCCAGCGCTACCTGCTGCACCTTGCCGGCCAGGAAAACGTCCAGGGCGACCTGATCCGCCTTCTCGCGGCCTATAATGCCGGCCCCGGGAATCTTGCCCGCTGGATGCCGGCCGGGCGCCACCGGGAGGACCCATTCCTCTTCATCGAGAGCATCCCATTCAACGAAACCCGCGCCTATGTGCAGCGCGTGCTGGCCTATTCCTGGATCTATGCCAGCCGCCTCGGCCTGCCCGCGCCCAGCCTGGACGCGCTGGCCGCCGGCAGTTCCCCCCGCTTCCTGGGCGTGGAGGAGCTGGCGCGGCTGGTGGCCCGGAACCGGGGCATCCGGTAGCATCAGCGCGGCTTACCCAGGGAAGCTCTGACGACCTCGGTCCTGCGCGAGGCAGGCTTGGAAGGCGAGCGGCGCGACCTACCCGAAAGCCCCGCATTCCAGCGACACCACCGCACTCGCCTCGCGCACCAAGGCGAAGAGCTCGCGCAGCGGTCCCATCAACTCCGCATGCTCGCGCCCATAGCCACCATGGCGGGGGGATGGCGGCTCGGCGTAGTCCAGCGCGGCGCTGGGCGGTTCGTGGGCGGGAAAGACCTCGTCCAGCAGCGTCGCAGCCTCCTCCACATCCAGGCGCAGCAGGCGGCGCAGCAGGCCGTCGCGCGTCACGCCGTGACGGGGCGAGAACTCCGGGATGTTGACGGAGCGCATCCAGATCCGGTGGATCAGCAACAGACGCACGGCATGCACGGCGAAGAGCCGGTCCGACATGCGCGGTTCCTCGCCATCGGCTGGCCAGGCGCCGCGCAGGGCGGTGTCGTCGGCCAGGAGGTGACGGAAGGTGCGGCGCACGGGATCGCCCACTCCCAGTTCCTCCAGCGCCGTCGCGACGGCGGCTAGGGTCGTGGCATTGGCCGCGCTGCGAGCCTTCGCCGCGCGGTCCAGCCACATGCCCGGATCGAGCGTCGCGACATAGCCGCGCAACACATCGGGATCGGAAAGAGAAAGGCCGGCCCGCGCGAAGGCCATCGCGCCCGCGAAGCGCGGCGACTTCCGCAGAAGTTCGGCAAATCCCTCTGGCTCCCGCGACGCACCGCCCCCCAGGCCATGCACGAGATTCGCCAGAAAGCCGAGCTGTTGCAGCACGGCGTTGTTCGGGATGGCGCGCAGCTCCCGCGGATGGCGGATGACGGCGGGGCCGCCCGTGTCGCTCTGACGGGCGGCGGGGCGCGATCCCGTGCGGTCCAGCAACGCCGGGCCGAACCCGCCGAGCAGCCCGGCATAACCCGGATCCTCCACCAGACTCGTCATCGCGACGCGCATGCCCGCGAAGAGATCGGCGGCGAAGCCGGCCTCGGCATAGACGAGATCGGTGATCTCACCCGGCAGGGGCGCGAAGGCGTGCTCGGCGATCCGCGCGATGGTGGCATGGGCCAGCGCCGGCGTGCCGAAAAGCTGATAGCCATCACCGCCCTGAAAGCTCGTCTCCAGCCGCGTCGGAATGCGGGCTGCGGCGAAGGCGGCGCGCACAGCGGGCGGATCGAGATAGTCGAAGCGCGCCGTCAGCCCGTCCGGATGGCCACCGCGTCCGAGCCCCTCACCATGCGTATCGAAGAGCACGACCTCCAGATCGCCCAGCCCGTGCCGGGCTAGCAGATCGGCCACGCGCAGCTTCAGCCGCTCGATCAGATGGCTGGCGGCGGGCTGGCCGACATAGCGCCCGGAATCCGAATAGCCGAATTGCAGGCAGAGCCGTCCGATGCCCCTGAGATAGGCGCGCCAATGCGGGGAGCGCAGCGCCTCCTCGATCACCCGTTCGCCGCGCCGCTCCAGGGCCTCCGCGGTTTCGAAAAGCGGGCTGATCTCGACATGCCGCTCCGCCCCGCAGATCCGCGCGAGCAGAAGGGCCGCCAGCAGGGTGAAGCCGCTTTCCGTTTCAGCCACCAGGAAGCGCACGGGCTGCGAGGCGTCGATATGCTTGGTGATCTGCGTCACCGTCATCATCAGCCGCATCGCGCTGGCGGATTCCGACAGCAGCCCGCCCGTATCCACGGGCTCCGGCTTCGCCTCGTCCAGCGCCGCGTTGATGGCGCCGAACAGGGCACGGCGCCGCGCGGCATCATCCGGCGCGCCGCCCAGATGCGGGGCGCGCAGCCGCGCAGCGTTGTGGAGCTGCGAGGCATTCAGCCGCACATGGGTATGCGCCAGGGACAGCCCATGCGCCACGAGCCCGGCGCGCGCGACGAGCAGCGCCATCCGCGTCTGGTCATCTGGCGCTGCGGCGATGGCGCCGCCGAACAGCTCGAGCAACGGCTCGGGCGTGGTCAGCGCGTCTTCTCGCCGTCCGACCAGCAGGTGGGCGAAGCGCTGTGCCGCCTCCGGCTCCGGCGTGCCGGAGGGTGGACAGGCCGCGATCTGCGCGCGCACGGCGTCCAGGGCCCGGGCGACCCGATCGCGCAGCGGTCCGGCTCCCTCCTCTGGCAGCGAGGTGATCTGCGCCTCCAGCCGCACGAGGCCGAGTTCCTTCATGCGCAGCCGCAGGCGCAGCGTGTCCTGCCAGTTGATGTCGGTTCGCCCGTCCGTGTCGTAGCCCACCCAGGAGGAGAGGATCACCGGGGCAGGCAGCAGGCTGCGCCACCGATCCGGCCAGGTGTCGCGCGCAACCCCCAGGAAGGCGGCTGAAAGCCGGTCCAGCGCATCCCGTCCATTGGCGATGGCGGTGACGGCCTGGGTGAATTCCTCCTCCAGATCCGGAGGCACGGGGCGGAGCGGCAGGCCAGATGGCGCGGGCGTGCCGCAGGCAGCCTCGGCCAGGGCGCGATTGGTATCGCGCGGCAGGGAGAAGGTGGGATGCGCGGTGAAGACCGCGGCCGCCCGCGGCCGCTCGCAAGCCTGGCGGAAGGCGGCAAAGGGCACGGGGCTATCGGCCGGGTCCGGCCGGGCCACGAGATTGGCGACCTCGATCAGGGCAGCATCGGCGGCGTCGGCATCGGTTCCGCCGACATTGCGGGCCAATCGGGCCGCGCGATCCGAAAAAGCCAAGTCCCCGATCTGGCGGAGGGCGGCCCTGAGCATCGGGAGATCCAGCTCCCCGGTATCCAGCTGGCGGCTCAGCGCCACTGCCATAGCCAGGACGGGAGTGGCGAAGGGGTCGCCCTTGGCCTGGGCCCTGGTAGCGGCGGCCAGGGCCAGCAGGTCGGGGGGCGTTTCGGTCCTGGCCATTCTCGTCCTTCCTACGCGCCGTTCCAGCCTTGCAGGAACGCGGCACCGCCGGAAAGAGCAGCGGCGGACACGTTTGCTGCAGCGCACGCGCGATAGTAAGGGCTTTCGGTCGTTACGCCGCCTTGCGGGGCTCCTGACCGGCCAATGCCGCCGCCATCACATGCTCGTCGCCCCATTCCTTCAGCGCCCGGATCACCGGGGCCAGGCTGCGGCCGCGCTCGGAGAGGCTGTACTCCACTCTCGGCGGAACCTGGGCATAGACCTGCCGCGTGATCAGCCCGTCCGCCTCCAATTCCCTCAGCTGATTCGTCAGCATGCGCTGAGTCACGTTTGGCAGGCGCCGACGGATCTCGTTGAAGCGCATCGTTCCCTCCCCGAGATGGTGCAGGATCACGCCCTTCCACTTGCCGTCGATAAGGGCGAGCGTCGCCTCCACCGCACAGCCGGGGCTGCAGTCCAGCGACCGATGGCGGGTCCGGGGCATCACGGTATCCTTTTCGACACTATGGGCGCTTTATGTGCGTTCTTGCGATCAAGAACGCTACTTCGCAATTCTGCGGCCAGCAACATTCCGGAGATGCGCCATGCGCGCCGTTGGTTACACGAAGCCCCTGCCCATCGATCAGGCCGAGTCGCTGGTCGATATCGATCTGCCCGCGCCGGAGCCGAAGGGTCATGACCTGCTCGTGGAAGTCCGCGCCGTGTCAGTGAACCCTGTGGATACGAAAATGCGTCTGCGGGCCACGCCCCCGGCCGGCGCGCATCAGGTGCTCGGCTGGGATGCCGCCGGCATCGTGAAGGCCACCGGGCCGGATGCCACCCGCTTCAGGCCGGGCGATGCCGTGTTCTATGCCGGCGACCTGACCCGCCCCGGTACGAATGCCGAGTTGCATCTGGTGGATGAACGGATCGTCGGCGCCAAGCCCGCTTCGCTGAACTTCGCCGAAGCCGCCGCGCTGCCGCTGACCGCCATCACCGCATGGGAAGCCATGTTCGACCGGCTGCAGGTGAAGACCCACACCGTTCCGGGTGCCGCGCGCGCCATCCTGATCGTAGGTGGCGCCGGCGGCGTCGGCTCCATTGCCACCCAACTCGCGCGGCAGATGACAGACCTGACCGTGATCACCACCGCCTCGCGTCCGGAAACGCGGGAGTGGTCGTTGAAGCTGGGAGCCCATCACGTGGTGGACCATTCCCGGCCGCTGGCGGCGGAGGTGGCAGCGCTCGGGATCGGGGCCCCTGCCTTCGTCTTCTCTACCACGCAGACGGACAAGCACCTGGCCGAGATCGCAGAACTGATTGCGCCGCAGGGCCGCTTCGCGCTGATCGATGATCCGGCCACGCTCGATGTCATGCTGCTGAAGCGAAAGTCGGTATCGCTTCATTGGGAATTCATGTTCACCCGTTCGATGTTCGGCACCGCAGACATCGCGGAACAAGGCAAGCTGCTGGATGAGGTATCGCGGCTGGTGGATTCGGGTACGATCCGCAGCACGCTGAACGAGAGCTTCGGCACGATCAATGCGACGAATTTGCGCCGTGCCCACGCCTTCATCGAAAGCGGCAAGGCGCGGGGCAAGGTCGTGCTGGAAGGATTCAACAGCTGACCTCAGCCTAGTGGCGCCGGACATCGCGACAACCTGCCAGGACACTGGCGTCGCGGTGTCCGGCACCGCATTCGCCGCTGGTGGCGTTCCCCCGCAACGGCGCCTTGCCTGCGGGCGTTCACAGACCAGCCGAGAGGAGAACGCCGATGCCCAACGAGCCAACTACCCAGAGTGTCTCCGCACCCGCCGCGGAGGGAACGCCGCGCCCTGGCGATGAGACGACCCCGGATTCCTCCCAGACCGCCCAGAACAGCTGCCCGGCCTGCGGCGGCTCTGGTACAGTTGAAGGCAAGCCATGCGCGAGCTGCGAGGGAACCGGCATGGTCACGGTGACCGTCGGCGACGCCTGAGCCAGTCCGGCGGCCGCTCGGAGATGACTAACCTTTCCGTGGGACCGGCACGGGAACAGGTGACGCGCCCCGCCAGCCCCGGCAGATTGTCTCCCGAACCGGCCCGAAACGAGGCCGGTCAGGAGACCTGTCCATGCTGACCCGACGCAGCTTCGGCGGCCACGCTGCCACCCTTGCCCTTTCGGCCGCGGGATTATCCCTCGCCCGTCCGGCCCTGGCTGCCTTCCCGGACCGGCCGATCACCATCATCGTTCCCTTCGCCCCCGGTGGCGCCAATGACCTGGCCGGCCGCCTTCTGGCCGATCGCCTCGGCCCCCTGCTGGCCCCCGACGGCCGTGCTTTGGTCGAGAACCGCCCGGGCGGCGGCAGCGCCATCGGCGCCGATTATGTGCGGCGCGCGAAGCCCGATGGCCATACCCTGCTGGTCGGCTCCGCCTCCACACTTGCTGTTGCCCCTGCTTCCGGCGCCAGCGCGGCCCGCTACCACCCCACCAAGGACTTCACGCCGATCACGGTGGTCGGCACCAGTCCGCTGGGCGTGGTGGTGCCGACCAATTCCGGCATCACCACCGTGCAGCAGCTTGTTGAGAGGCTGCGGGCTGAACCGGGCAAGATCAGCTATGCGAGTTCTGGCGTTGGCGGCGTGTCGCATCTCGGCGCGGACTATCTGGCGAACCTGGCCGGCACCTCCGCGCAGCACATCCCCTATCGCGGCGGCTCGCAGACCGCGGAATCCCTCATCAAGGGCGAAACCCTCTATGCAGTGGACCAGCTCGGCTCCGTCGTCGGGCAGGTGCGCGACGGGGCGCTGCGTTTGCTGGCGGTGACCACCCGCACCCGCGACCCGAACTTCCCGGATGTGCCGACCGTGGCCGAGGCTGTGCTGCCCGATTACGAGCTGACCACCTGGACCGTGATGGTCGGCCCCAAGGACCTGCCGGACGACGTGGCCCAGGCCCTCAGCAAGGCCGCCAACGCCGCACTGGCGGAGCCCCGCGTGCGCGAGAGGCTGGAGAGCACCGGAACCACTCCGATGCTGGACAGCACGCCTGCTTCCACCCGCGCCTTCCTGGACCGTGAGTTCATGCTCTATTCCCGCATTATCGAACGTATCGGGCTGCGGCTGGACTAGCCGCCCTGCGGGGAGCGGGACCGATGATCCGCTCTCCCGCCTTGCGGCGGCGCGCTGCATCGGCTGCATTGCCGGTGCAGCCGCCGGAGAGGGATCATGATCAGCTGGGCCAAGGAAACCGGACGCTATGCGCTGGGCGATCTGCCCGTTCTGAAAGGCGGCACGGTTGCCGGGGCGACGCTGCACTGGCGCACACATGGCACGCTTTCCCCGGCGCGCGACAATGTCGTCCTGTATCCCACCAGCTACGGCGCCACGACGGCGGAACTGGAATGGCTCATCGGGCCGGATGGCGTGCTGGACCCGACGCGCTGGTTCGTTGTGCAGATCGACATGTTCGGCAACGGCGTCTCCTCCTCCCCCTTCGACACGCCGGACTACCCCGCCCTCGTCACCGCTTATGACAATGTCCAGGCGCAACGGCGCCTGCTGAAGGACCTGTTTGGCATTGAGCACTTGCGCGCGGTCTATGGCTGGTCCATGGGCGCGCAGCAGGCTTATCACTGGGCCGCACTCTTCCCCGAGGCGGTCGAGGCGGTCTTCATCAATTGCGGCAGCGCCCGCACCGCCGTGCACAACCAGGTCTTTCTGCGCGCCCAGATGGCGATCCTGGAGGCGGCTCCGGAATACCGGGGCAACGGCCTGTTTTCGGCCCAGCCCAAACCCGCGTTGCGCGCCTTCGGTCGCAACTATGCCGGCTATGCCATGAGCCAGGATTTCTACCGTGCCGGCCTGCACCTGACGCCCGAGACACCGGATCTGGAGTCCTATCTGCGCAGCTGGGAGGCCCGGTTCGAAGGGAAGCACGCCGCGAACCTGCTGGCACAGATGCGCTGCTGGAACGCCGGCGACATCAGCGACAACCCGACCTACAAGGGCGACCTTCAGGCTGCCCTGCGCGCGATTGACGCGCGCGTGCTGCTGATTCCCGGCGCAACCGACATCTATTTTCGCGTGGCCGACAACGAGGCGGAGTTGCCCTTCCTGCGGAAGGCGGAGCTGCGGCCGATCCCGAGTATCTGGGGCCACCGCGCCGGCAATCCGCTGGGCAATGCGGAAGATACGGCCTTCCTGCGGGGCTGCGTCCGGGATTGGCTAGGCAGCTGAGAGAAATGGGGGAGGAAGGAATTCTTCCCCGGCCTTCTTTATCGGCTCGAAGGCGCCGTCATCCCAGCCACGAGGAAGTCCGTCAGCCGCCGCACGACCTCCTCCGTATCGTCAGTAGTGTAGCGCCCCTCCGACACCTCGGCGAGCCGGTCAAAGCCCGAGAGCATGTAGAGGTAAGTACCCACCGCAAACATCATGCGCCAATGCGCGTCCGCAGTGTCGAGCCCCGGCACGATCCTCTCCAGCGCCGCGATATAGTTGCGGGTGGAATTGTCATAGACCTCCCGCCGCAGGCGCAGCGCCAACTCATCGGGCTCATGGTGCAGCCGGGCCTGCATGCGCACGAAGGCCATCGCGGTCGGCCCTTTCCGGCGCAGCGCGAACTGGGGTGTCAGATAGGCGGTGATCAGCTCTCGTGCCGTCGGCGGTTCGGGCCGTGCCAGCAGGGCCTCCAATAACGCTTGCCGTTCGCGCGAGACCTCCAGGCCCCGACGCTTGAACAGCGTCTCGAACAAGCCCTGCTTGCTCCCGAAATAGTAAATGATCAGTGCCTGCGTCACATCCGCCCGCTCCGCGATCTCTCGCAAGGAGGCGGCGACATAGCCGTGATCAGCGAAGACCTGCTCCGCGACGTTCAGGATGTTATCCTGTGTCGAGACGCCGTCGGGATCAGCCGGGCGACGGCCGATCCGGCGGCGGGGCGATGCGGCCGTGCCTCCAGCCACCCTCAGGCCGCCGTTCGGGCCGGCTCAACCAGCGGCACGCTGAACACGTCATATCCGAAGACCCAGCTGGGGTCCTCATTCGTGCGCAGCCAGGTGTTGTCATGCGACACCTTCTGCACGCGGGATGCCCGATCGATCCGGTTCGCGCGGTACAGGGCGAAGGCCGTCTCGTAATCCTCCAGCCCCACGGCCTTGAAGCAGCGCGCCAGCATCGCCGCATCCTCGATCGCCATGGCCGCACCCTGGGCCATATGCGGCTTCATGGGATGGCAGGCATCGCCCAGCATCACCATCCGCCCGCGGCTCCAGAGCGGCAGGGGATCGCGCTCCAGCAGCGGCCATTTGGTGATCTCGGAGCAGGCATCGATCAGCGACTGCACCATCGGGTGATAACCGGCGAAGGCCTCGTACATTTCCTCCTGGCTGCTCTGCACCCAGGCCTTGCTCATGTCCCATTCGGCCTGCGGCACCCCGGTCACGTAGTAGTACTCGTCCTGCCGCTCGGTAACGAAATAGACCATCATGTGCCGGTCCTCGGACCACCACTTTACGCATTGGTCGAATTTGAAGTCGTACTTGGCCAGGGCGGAGGCCGGGAACACCGCGCGGTGCCCGACATAGCCGGTGTATCGCGGCAGCTCGCTGCCCAGCATGTGCTCGCGCATCACGGAGTTCACGCCGTCGGCGCCGATCACGATATCGGCCTCGGCGGTGGTACCATCAGCGAAACTCAGCAGCACGTTCCGGTCGCGCTCCTGCAGCGCGGTCAGGCGCTTGTCGTACTGGATCCAGCCGGACGGGACGGCATCCGCCATCAACTGGTGGAAGTCACCACGATGCACCGTGAGATAGGCGGCGCCATAGGTCTTGCGGGCGTAGTCGCCCAGCGGGATCTGCGACAGGATCGCCCCATCATTCCAATTGCGGCTGTACCAGTAATCGGGGTGCGAGCCCATTTCCTCCATGGCCCGCTCCAGCCCGATCCGGCGCATGACCTTCATCACATTCGGGCCGACATGAATGCCTGCGCCCAGGCGAGAGAAGGCGGGGGCCTGCTCATAGAGAACTGACTCGAAGCCTTCGTTTCTCAGCAACAGGGCGGCGGCAATCCCGCCGAGCCCGGCTCCGACGATGGCGATCCGCGGCTTGCTCATGATCCGGTCTCCTCGACGGCCCAGAAATTTAACTGCACATTCAGTTAAGCAAAAGCACAATCTTCAGTGGGCGCCCGCATTCCGCAATCGGGCGATGGCCTGCGGCAGCCCCTCCCAGCCAGCACGGCCGGGCGCGAAGTTGGAGCGGATAAAGGATGCCAGCAGCTCGATCTGCCGGTCACTCAGGCTGTCCCGGAAGCCCGGCATTTCCCCATGGCCGGGGATGGGTGGCCGGATACCGTCCAGGATCACGCGCAGCAGGTTGTCCGGCCGGTCGCTATGGATGTTGCTGTTCAGCGCTAGCACCACCTCCGGCCCTTCCTGCGCGCCGCCGCCATGGCAGGCTCCGCAGGCGCCCTGGAAGAGCCGCGCCCCCTCACTGCCGCCTTGCCGGGGAGCGACAGCCGACGCCGCCGCCAATTCCGCTGGCTGGGCCGGATCGATCTCCGCCACCGGGTTCAGCGAGGCCAGGTAATGCGCCATGGCCCGGATATCCGAATCCTGCAGTGCCTGGAGGTTCGCTACAACCGGCGCCATTGACCCCGCGGCCACGCCATGCCGCGGCGAATGGCCGGTGCGCAGATAGTCGTAGAAATCCGCCTCGGTCCAAGGCACCGGCGCGCGAGACAGCGCATTCAGCGCCGGCGCCTCCCACCCCTCCACCATCGCCCCCGCGAAGGCGGAGGTCCCGCCCTTCTCAGCCCCCAGGGCGTTGCGCGGCGTGTGACAGGCCCCGCAATGGCCCAGGGCGTTCACGAGGTATTTGCCCCGGTTCCACTCCGCCGACTGCGCCGGATCGGGTTCCATCGTGCCCGGCCGGTGAAACAGCAGGTTCCAACCAGCCAGCAGCGGCCGGATGTTGTAGGGAAAGGCCAGCTTCGTCTCCGGCACCACGGATCGCACGGGCGCCTGGGCCATCAGATAGGCGTAGAGGGCCAGCAGGTCCTCATCCGTCATCTTTGTGTAAGCCGTATAGGGAAAGGCCGGGTAGAGATGCCGCCCGTCCCGCGCGATCCCCTCGCGCATCGCACGCTGGAAGGCCGCGAAGGAATAGGTGCCGATCCCGGTTTCCGCATCCGGGGTGATGTTGGTGGACCAGACTGTGCCGAAGGGTGTGTCCAACGCGAGCCCGCCCGCATTCGTCACACCATTCGGCGCGGTGTGGCACACGGCGCAATCCCCGGCCGCCGCCAGAACCCGCCCCCGCTCGATCTGCGCGGCGGAGAACACATCCGCCCCCGGCGGCTTGACCGGTGCCATGGCCGAGGCCCAGCCGATCGCCGCCCCCGCCGCCACGACCAGCCCGCCGGCCAGGCTGCCCAGCCCCGCGAACCAGCGCCGCCGCTTCCGCCGCGCCTCAGCCTGAACAACGGGCTGTAGGCCCTCACGGATTACCTCCGGCGTGAAGGGCACCTTTCGGAAGCGCACGCCCGTCGCATCGAAGATCGCATTGGCAATGGCAGCCGCGCTCGGCACCGAAGCGGATTCGCCCGAACCCAGCGGCGGCTCCTCCGGCCGAGGCATCATCATCACCTCGATCTCCGGCACCTCCCGGAAGTCGAGGATCGGGTAGCCGCCCCATTCCTGGCTGGCCACCAACCCGTTCTCGAAGGAAACCCGCTCCTTCAGCACGCGGCTCGTCGCCTGGATGACATTGCCGTGGACTTGGTGCTTCACCCCGTCCGGGTTGATCATCAGCCCGGCGTCATGGCCGGTGACGATGCGCGTCGCGGTCACCTCGCCCGTGCGCTTGTTTACCTCCACCTCGGCCACCCAGGCCGCCCAGGCGGCGCCATAGCCCGGGAACTTGCTGTGGACGTAGAGCGCATAGGCGAAGCCCTGCCCGCGCAGGATATCGCCCTCGCTCCTCATGCGCGGGCCAGTTCGCCTCTCCCAACCGGCACGCTCCGCCACCGCCTTCACCAGATCGATGGCGCGTGGATCCTTCAGATAGCGCAGCCGGTATTCCACCGGGTCGACGCCCGCCTCCGCCGCGCATTCGTCGATCCAGGATTCATGCGCGAAGGTACTGGGCAGGGAGGACACGCCGCGCATCCAGGATGCCCGCACGATGGGCGGCATATCCTCCACCGCGATGCGCATGGAGGGGTAGTCATAGGGCGGGATGGCCGTGCGGTCGCCCATCTGCAGCACCGCCGGCTCCGGCTTCACCATTCCGGTCAGCAGCAGCCCCAGCAGCGGCGCATCGTTCGACGGATAGCGCGACACGAAATCATAGGCTGCAACTTCGCCCTTTGCGTCCAACCCGCCATCCACATCGATCAACTGTGCCGAGCCCTTCGGCTCCCAGAGATGCTCCTGTTCCCGCGTCAGCTGCACCCGAACCGGCCGCCCCACGGCACGGGAGAGCAGGGCCGCATCGCCGCACACATCATCCGCGCAGTTACGCCCGTAGCAGCCGGCCGCCTCCATGCGCGTGATCTCGATCCGCGCCTCCGGCATGGCCATGAGCTGCGCGAGCGCCGCGCGCAGCATATGCGGGTTCTGGGAACCCGACCAAACCCGTAACCGTCCCTCCTCGCAATCCGCCACAGCGCAGGATGGTCCGATGGAGCCATGCATCTGGTAGGGCCAGGAGTAGGTTCGCGTCAGACGCTTCGCCGTACCGGCCAGCGCCTGATCCACGTCGCCGGTGTCCTTCAGAACCCGCCTGGTGGAAGGATTGAGGCGCAGCGCCTGTTCCACGTCATCCAGGCTCGCCGGGGCAGTGAAGGCCTTCCAGGCCACGCGCAGATCGCGTGCCGCACGCGCCGCCGCCTCCTCGCGCTCCGCCACTACTCCCACGAAATCGCCGATCACCACCACATCCACGAGCCCGGGAATGTGGGAGACTGAATCCCGATCCACCGAGAGCAGGCTGTTGCCGATGAAGGCCCCGCCATCCAGCCCGGCATAGGGAGGCCGCACCACGCGCCCATGGAGCATCCCCGGCACGCGCATGTCGTGCACGAAGACCAGCCCACCAGTGGCCTTGGCCGGGATATCCACGCGCGGCACCGGCGTGCCGACAATCCTGTACTGATCCACAGGCTTCAGCGGCGCCGCCCCGCTCAGCGGCAGGATCTCCTGCGCCCCACGCAGCAATTCGCCATAGGAAACGCTCCGCCCATCGGTCGCGGAGACGACGCCCTCCGAAATGGTCAGCGCCTCGGTCCCCAGCCGCTCGGCCGCCCGCGCCAACAACGCATGCCGCGCCTCCGCCGCCGCCTGTCGCAGCGGCACGGCGGAAATCTGGATTGTCTCGCTGGCAATGGTCGGGCCCTGATCCGGCGCGCGCTCCGTATCGCCCAGCACCATGGTCACGGCGTCGAGGCGGACATCCAACTCCTCCGCCACGATCTGCGCCAGCGCCGTGCGGATGCCCGTTCCCAGATCCACATGCCCATTGAAGGCCGCCACGCTGCCGTCATCAAAGACAGCGACGAAGACATCCTCCTCATCCCGCGCATTCGCGCCCGGCTCGGTCCCTGGCGTCGGCGGGCGCTTGCGCGTGATGGCCAGCACGCCTTGCTGCCGCAGCACCTCCTGCCGGCTCAGATCCTGACGCGCCCGCACCGTCATGCCGCGCGCTCCGCCACCGCGCGGCGCACCGCGGCCAGGATCTCCATATGGGTGCCGCAGCGGCAGAGATTATAGGCCAGCGCCTCGCGGATCTGCGCCTCACTCGGCCGGGGGTTCCGCTCCAACAGCGCCACCGTCGTCATGATCATGCCATTCAGGCAGTAGCCGCATTGCGCGCCCTGCTCCGCGATAAAGGCGGCCTGCACGGGATGCGGCGCCTCAACCGTGCCCAGCCCCTCCAGTGTCGTCACCTGCCTTCCTTCGGCGCGCGACACCGGCAGCACGCAGCACCGCACTGCCTTCCCGTCCAGCAGCACCGTGCAGGCCCCGCATTCCCCGAGTCCGCAGCCGTATTTCGGCCCGTTCAGCTCCAGGTCGTTCCGCAACACCGCCAGGAGCGGTGCCGAGGGATCGAGATGCAGCACATGCCGCGCCCCGTTCACCTCCAGCGCGACATCCCGGGGCGCCGGCATCACACCGCCAGATACTGGGTGCGTGCCGCCTCATCGGCGCGCAACTCGGCCATGGTACCGGCCCAGACCACGCGGCCCTTTTCCACCACCGTCGCGCTATCGGCCACGCCGCCGGCGAAATGCAGGTTCTGCTCGGCCAGCAGAATGGTCAGTCCCTCGCCCTTCAGGGCCAGGATGGCATTGGCCATCTGCTCCACGATCACGGGCGCCAGCCCCTCGCTCGGCTCATCCAGCAGGATCAGGCGCGGATTGCCCATCAGCGTGCGCGCGATCGTCAGCATTTGCTGCTCCCCGCCGCTCATCCGGCCGCCCGGGCGGTCCCGCATGCGCCCAAGATTGGGAAACAGCTCGAACAGTCGCTCCGGCGTCCAGGGCCACATCCCGCCTCGTGCCGCCTGACGCCCGACCTCCAAATTCTCCATGACCGTCAGATCGGCGAATACACGCCGGTCCTCCGGCACATAGCCGAGGCCACGGCGAGCAATACGGTGCGGCTCCTCCCCCGCGATTTCCTGCCCATCGAAGGTGATGCGCCCGCTGGTCGGCCGCACCAGGCCGATGATGGACTTCATGGTGGTGCTCTTGCCCGCACCGTTGCGGCCCAGCAACACCATGATCTGACCGACGCCGATCTGCAGCGCCATGCCCTGCAGGATGTGGGCGCGGCCGTAATGCGTGTTCAGCCCCTCGACCGAGAGCAGCATCTCAGTGCCCCCCGCTCGTTGCGCCTGTGCCAAGATAGATCTCACGCACCGCCGGATTGGCGCGAATGGAAGCCCCGTCCCCCTCCGCGATCAGCGTGCCGCGATTCAACACGAGGATCCGGTCCGACACATCGAACACCACGTCCATGTCATGCTCGGTGAACAGCACGGCCACGCCGCGCTCCGTCGCCAGCCTGCGCGTCAGCTTCATCAGCCCCACGCGCTCGGCGGGCGCCATTCCCGCCGTCGGCTCATCCATCAGCAGCAGGCGCGGCTCATTGCCCAGCGCGATGGCCAGTTCCAGCCGCTTCAGGTCGCCATAGGCCAGCACGCCCGTCGCGCGATCCGCCTGTGCCTCCAGCCCCACCTGGGCCAGCAGCGCATCCGCCTCGTCGGCATAACGCCCCGCGACCGGCCGCCAGAACTGCCAGACCTCCCCGCGATGGGCGAGCAACGCCATCTGCACATTCTCCCGCACCGTCATGGAACCGAAGGTAGCGGTGATCTGGAAGGTGCGCCCGACGCCCCTGCGCGAAATGGCGCGCGGCGACAGGCCTGTGATCGACTGGCCATCCAGCAGCACGGAACCGGCATCCGGCGGCAACTGCCCTCCCACCATGTTGAAGCAGGTGGACTTGCCCGCGCCATTCGGCCCGATCAGTGCCAGCATCTCCCCCGGTGCCACGGAGAAGGAAACGTCCCCCACCGCCCGCACGCCACCGAAGGACTTGCTCAGCCCCTGCACGACCAGCACGCTCATGCCTCGCGCCCCCGCAGCCAGAGGCGCCGGGCCGCACCCGCGATACCCTCGGGGAAGGCGACGACCAGCAACACGATCACCGCGCCGAGCACCAGCCGCCACAGATCAGTGGAGCGCACGAGGATGTCCGCCAGCCCCGTATAGACCAGCGCCCCGATGATCGGCCCGGCCATGGTCTGCAGCCCTCCCAGCAGCACCATCAGCAGCGCCTCCACAGAGTGCGAGATGGTGATGTAGGTCGGGAAGATGCTGCCCTTGCCATAGGAGAAGAGCGCGCCCGAAAGCCCGCAGGCCGCGCCGGCGATCACGATCGCCACGATCCGCAGCCGGGCTACGTCCAACCCGATCGACCGCGCGCGCATCGCCGAATCCCGCGCCGCCCGCAGCGCGTAGCCATAGGGCGCGTAGAGCGCCCGGCGCAGCAGCAACGCCACGCCGACCGAGAGCGCCAGCGCGAGCCAGTAGAACACCCGCGGCTCATGCGCCCATTCCGGCCGCAGCAGCCCCAGCAGCCCATTGTCGCCGCCTGTTACATCCACCCACTGGAAGCAGATGGCCCAGACGATCTGCGCGAAGGCCAGCGTCAGCATCGAAAGATACACGCCCGAGAGCCGCACCACGAACCAGCCGAACAGCGCCGCCACGATGCCTGCCGCAACCGGCGCCGCCAGTAGCCCGACTGACATGGGCGCGCCGATCCACTGCATCAGCAGCCCCGCCGCATAGGCGCCGATCCCGAACCAGGCCGCATGACCGAAGCTGGCCATGCCGCCCGGCCCCATCATGAAGTGCAGACTGGTCGCGAAAAGGACGGCAACGCAGGCATCCGTCAGCACGGTCAGGTAGTACTCGCCCACGAAGAGGGGCGCCGCGATCGCGGCCAGCAACGCCACCGCGCCCAGAATGCGAAGCTCCCGCGGGGCCGCGCGCACCACCGGGGCGGCCACCGTCGCCTCGCGCGCATCGGTCTGCGGACGCCCCAACAGCCCGTTGGGGCGGAACACCAGCACCACCGCCATCACCAGGAAGACGAGCACGAGCGTGATCTTGGGAATCAGCACGATGCCGAAGGCCTGCAGGATGCCGATCAGCAGGCTGGCCACGAAGGCGCCGGTCAGGCTGCCCAATCCGCCGACCACCACCACCACGAAAGCATCGGTGATGACGGACAGATCGATGTTCAGGTTGGCGGAGGCACTCATGAGAGAGAGCGCCCCGCCGAATCCCGCCAGCCCCGCGCCGAGCGCAAAGACGGAGGTGAAGAGCAGCCGCTGGTCCACGCCCAGCGCCGCCACCATCTCACGGTCCAGCGTGGCGGCCCGCACCAGCGTGCCCCAGCGCGTGCGGTTCATCACGAGCCAGAGCAGCCCGAGCACCACCGGCCCCACGATAATCAGGATGAGATCGGCCATTGGCAGCCGGCTACCCGCGACATCGAAAGCGGTGCGGAGCCAGCGCGGCCGCGAGAGCGGAAGCTCCACCGGCCCCCAGAGCCAGAGCGTCACATCCTGGAGGATCAGCACCACGCCGAAAGTGGCGAGAAGCTGGAACAACTCCGGTGCGCGATAGACGCGCCGCAGCACCACCAGCTCCAGCAGCACCCCGATCACTGCCGTGGCCAGCACGGTGGCCAGGATGCCCAGCACGAACCATTCGGGGTCCCGCGGCAGCCGCGAGAGGATGCTCCAGCCGATATAGGCGCCGAGCATCATCAGGCTGCCATGGGAGAAATTCACGATCCGGGTGACGCCGAAGATGATCGTCAGCCCGGATGCGACAAGGAAAAGCGACGAGGCCCCGGCGAGCCCGGTCAGCAGTTGTGGAAGGATGCCGTCCATGGACTCGCCGGTATTCCGTCAGTTCGCGCTGGCAGGGCGAAGGTTGCGCACGAACTCGTCGCCCGGCAGCAGGTCCTTGCCGTCGATGTAGCGCCAGTCCGTCATCACGCCGGCATTGCCCTTCAGCGCGGTCTTACCGACGAAGACGCCCAGCGTGCCCTGGTGGTCGACAGGGCGGTACTCGACGGAGCCGACGGGCGTGTCGAAGCGCGCGCCACGGAAACCATCGACCATCTTCTCGGTCTCGACCGAGCCGGCCTTGGTGATGCCCGCAGCGATGGAGTTGATGAGCGAGTAGCCCACCAGCGAGCCGCAGAGCGGCTTCTCCTTGAACTTGCCTCGATAGGCCGAGACGAAGGCCTTGTGCGCCGGCGTGTCAATCTGCTCGCCGGGATAGCCGGTCACGATCCAGCCCTCCGGCGCCTCGTCGCCCAGCGGGTCCAGGTATTCCGGCTCGCCCGTCAGCAGGGAGACGACCGTGCGCTTCTCGAACAGCCCGCGCGTGTTGCCCTGGCGGACGAAATTGGTCAGGTCCGGACCGAAGAGCACGTTGAAAATGCCGTCCGGCTTCATCGCCTCCAGCGCCTGCACGGTCGCGCCCGCATCCACGCGGCCCAGGGCCGGCCATTGCTCGCCCACATAGGTCACGTCCGGCCGCTTGGCCGAGAGGAGCTGCTTGAACCACTTCACGCCGGACTGCCCGAACTCGTAATTCGGGGACACCGTGGCCCAGCGCTTGGCCGGCAGCTTCGCCGCCTCCTCCGCCAGGATGGCGGCCTGCATGTAGGTGCTGGGACGCAGGCGGAAGGTGTAGCGGTTGCCCTTCTCCCAGACCATGGAATCGGTCAGCGGCTCGCCGCCGACATAGAGGCGCTTGTTCTGCGCCGCGTACTCGCCGAGGGCGAGGCCGACATTGGACAGATAGGCGCCAGCCAGAACATCCACCTTCTGGTCGTTTACCAGCTCGCCCGCCAGGCGCACCGCATCCTGCGGGCGGCCCGCATCGTCGCGCGTGATCAGTTCGAGTTGCCGGCCCAGAACGCCGCCCTTGGCGTTCACCTGCTCCACTGCCAGCTGCATCGCATTGCGATAGGGCAGGGTAAAAGCAGGGTTGGTGGTGTAGCTGTTGATCTCGCCGATGCGGATCGGCGCCGTTCCCTGCGCCCGCAGGATACCCGGTAGCGCGAGTGCGCCCGATGCGCCGAGCACGAGGCGCCGTGTCACATGCATGATGCTACTCCTGGTCCGTTAGGGATGGTGCAGGGATTGCAGGAAAGGGGCCGGGCACGCGGCCCGGCCCGGGCCTCAGCAGCCGCTCATTCGGCGGCGAGTGCGATCTGGTCGAGGACCTTGCCGTCCTGTGTCACGGGAGTGCCGTCGAGACGGACGGTGCAGCGGCGGAGGGGGATGTCGATATGGCAGGGCGTGTTGCGCGTGCCGCCGGCCTCGGTATTGGGCCCGAGCGAGAAGAGGAAGTTGCCCGCAAACGCCCGCGCATCCATGCCGATGGTCTGCTCGCGGTCATAGAGCGAGAGCACGGACCAGCGCGCCCGGTCCTGCAGCCCCCAGCCGATATGGGAGATGGCATAGGCCTCGGGGTCGTTGAAGGACTGCATGTAGTCCTGCAGCAACTCGGCATCGAGCCCGCCCTCGATCTTGACCGCGTAGCCGTCCTTGACCGTCAGGATGATCTTGTCCTGCACATAGGACTTCTGCGGCAGCAGGATGTCGCCCCGGTCGATCACGATGGTGCCGTTGGACTGGCCCTCATTCGGCCAGGTGGCCAGGAAGCCCGAGGGCCAGTGGTCCCAGCGCCCGGGCTCATCGACAAAGCCGTATTCCTCCAGCAGCGGGTACTGGCCCAGCGCGCAGCGCAGGTCCGTCCCGGCCGCCGAGGTGACATGCATCTCCCTGGCCGCCTTCAGCCTCTCGGCCGCCGCCTTGACCCGGATCTTGTCCTCCATGCTCGGCACCAGCCGCGCCAGCACCTCCGGCGGCTCCACCGCCAGCAGCATGCGCGTGCCGCTCTCCAGGATCTCCCCCTGCTCGGGGGAGAAGAGCAGCAGCATCAGGTCGAGCACCAGGTCGCTCGCCTTCAGCGCCGCCATGCCGGCCGGGTTCCCCGTCAGCGGCGTGTCGCCCACAAAGGCCAGCGCGTCGCGCGAGAGCGAGGCCTCGCCATTCATCGGCTGCAGGTCCAGCCGGTTCACGACCGCCCCCATGCCGCGCGCCGCAATCATGGCGGTCGACAGCGTCTGCGGGTGCGTCGCCGCCCCGGTCAGCACCGTGACCACCTCGCCCGCCCTGAGATTGGAAAGCGTCAGGACCTTCTTCCAGGCCTCGATCATGTCCGCGTCGCTGATCGCCATGGGGCTGTGCCTTTCCGCAGAAACTAACTGAGCGTACAGTTATGAAAGGGACGCCGGGAAGATGCATAATGATCTTCCGGCAGGGCGATCTTAGCGGCGCGGGCAAAACTCCGCCTATCTTGCATGCATCCGGCAGGATCAGTGACCATTTCCTGCACAGACGGGGGACAGGAACCCATGGACCAGCATTTCTACGAACCTCGGCTCGGCCATGGCCTGCCGCATGACCCCTTCAAGGCCATCGTTGCGCCGCGCCCCATCGGCTGGGTCACCACGATCAGCGCGGAGGGGAAGGTCAACCTCGCGCCCTACAGCTTCTTCAACGCCTTCAACTCAAATCCGCCGATCGTCGGATTTGCCAGCGAGGGCCGCAAGGATAGCCTGCGCAATGTGGAGGCAACGGGCGAGTTCGTCTGCAACCTCGCCACCCGGCCGCTGGCGGAGGTGATGAACCGCTGCAGCGCTCCCCTGCCCCATGGCGAATCCGAGATGGAGTTCGCCGGCATCGAATCCGCCCCCTCCCGCTTGGTGCGGCCGCCCCGCGTTGCCAACACGCCCGCCGCGCTGGAGTGCAAGGTGACGCAGATCGTCCAGTTCAAGACGGCGGAGGGCCGCGATGTGGACACCTATCTCGTCCTCGGCGAGGTGATCGGCGTCCATATCGACCGCGCCTATCTCAAGGACGGTATTTTCGACCTGAAGGCCGCCCGCCCCATCGGCCGCGCCGGCTATCGCGGCGACTATGCTGAGATGGGCGAGATGTTCGAGATGTTCCGCCCAACGAAAGTCTGACCGCCGCTATGCGCATCACGCTGGAACAGCTCCGCGTCTTCGTCGCGGTCGCGGAGCGCCAGCACGTGACCCGCGCGGCGGAAGCGCTCAACCTCACCCAGTCCGCCGCCAGCGCCGCTATCGCGGCGCTGGAAGTTCGCAACGGCGTGCGCCTCTTCGACCGCATCGGCCGCGGGATCGAACTCACCGGTGCCGGCCGTGCCTTCCTGCCAGAGGCCCGCGCCGTCCTCGCACGCGCGGAGGCAGCAGAAATGGCCCTGGCGGAACTGGCCGGGCTCGGCCGCGGTACCCTGCCCGTCCATGCCAGCCAGACCATCGCCGGCTATTGGCTGCCGCGCCACCTCGTCGCCTTCCGTCGCGCCCATCCAGGCATCGTCGTGCCGCTCTCCATCGGCAACACCGCTCAGGTGGCGGCGGCGGTCGCGGCCGGTACGGCCGAACTGGGCTTCGTGGAAGGGGCGGTGGACGACCCGCTCCTCCTCGCCCGTCCCGTCGCCACGGACCAGCTCGTGGTCGTGGTCGCTCCAACTCATCCCTGGACGGAGCAACCGCCCGCCGACCTGGCCGCCCTGGTGCGGGAGGGCGAATGGGTGCTGCGCGAACCTGGCTCCGGCACCCGCTCCGTCTTCGAGGATACGCTGCGCGCCGCTGGGCTGGACCCGCTAGCCCTGCAGGTTACGCTCGAACTGCCGTCCAATGAATCGGTCCGCGGCGCGGTGGAGGCCGGGCTGGGCGCCACCGCCATCTCCGCCTCGGTCGCCGCCCCCAGTATTGAGGCCGGTCTGCTCCACCGCGTGCCGGTGAACCTGCCGGAACGCGCCTTCCAGGTGCTGTTTCACCGCGACCGCCCTCCCAGCCGCGCGGCGGAAGCGCTGTTGGCGCTGGTCCCCGCCGCGCCTTCCCTCAGGCCACGCCGAGCAGATGGATCAGCCCAAGGCTGATCCCCCCTAGCACCAGCAGCGAGGCTATGGCGGCCGCGGTCACCCGCCCTCCGGAACGCGCGACCGTTCGCACATCCACCCCCAGCCCGAGCGCCGCCATGGAGATAATGGTGAGCGCCGTCGCCACTATCGCCGCCGGGCCCAGCAGCACCTCAGGCACCAGCCCCAGCGAGCGCAGCGCGGCGAGCCCGAGGAAGCCGATGATGAACCAGGGCACCAGCCGGCTCAGTGGCGGGCGCTTCGGAACCGGGCGGTCACCCGCCACCACCTCCCCCGGCGTCGCCGGCGCCTCGCGCAGCCGGGGTGCCAGAAGCGATAGCACCAATACCACCGGCCCAAGCATCAGCACCCGTACCAGCTTCACCAGCGTGCCCACCTGCACGCTCAAAGCCCCCACCGGTGCCGTGGCCGCCAGCACCTGCGGCACCGCATAGACCGTCAGCCCCGCCAGAACGCCATACTGCTCCAGACTCAACCCCAGCACTGGCACCAGCAACGGCAGGGAGAGCACCACCGCCACACCCAGCACGGCCGTGAAGGCGATGGAGGACGCCACATCCTCCCCATCCGCCCCGACCACCGGCGCCACCGCGGCAATGGCCGAGTTCCCACAGATGGAATTTCCGCAGGCGACCAGCACCGCCATTCGTGCTGGCAGACCGAACAACCGGCACAGCCCAAAGCTGATGCAAATGGCCACCGCCACCACCAGCGCGATGCCGACCAGCAGCTCCCAACCAATGGCCAGCACCGTTGCTGCACTCAACGAGGCGCCCAGCAGCACCACGGCAACTTCGAGCAGCATCTTGGCGGAAAAATCGATTCCGGGCTTCCAGCGTGGCCCCGGCTTCCAGGCCGTTCGAACCACGGTGCCCAGCAGGATGGCTAGAACGAGCGATTCCAACCAAGCCCGCCCGAATACCGCCTCCTCCAAATGCGCCAGGGCCACCGCCGCCAGGGTCACTCCCAGGCAAAGCAAGAGCCCCGGCAGCAGGCGCGAAATTGATCGGGGGAGAATCATTTAGATCGAGGTCCTTCGGCGGCCGAAGTCTGGGCCGCCGAAAGGCATCGATCAAACAGATCAGATTTGTGAAACTAATCTGTCAAATTTATGAATCAGGCAGCCTTCCGGTCGCCGGGCATTCCAAAATACCCCTTCCACCAGTCCACGAAATGACCGAGGCCATCGCGCAGGCTCGTGGTCGGCTCCCAGCCGAAGTCGCGCTTCATGGCGGAAACATCGGCGAAAGTGGCGGGCACGTCACCCGGCTGCATGGGCAGAAGCTCCTTCTTCGCCTCCACGCCCAGCAGCTCCTCCAGAATGCCGATGAGGTCCATCAGCTCCTCGGGGTTGCTGTTGCCGATATTATAGAGCCGGTGCCCGCCATCCGCCGGCGGATGATCCAGCGCCGCCATGATGCCCGTCACGATATCGTCTACGAAGGTGAAGTCGCGCCGCATCTTGCCTTCGTTGAACAGGCGGATCGGCTTGCCCTTCAGCATCGCGTCAGTGAACAGCCAATAGGCCATGTCCGGCCGGCCCCAGGGCCCATAGACCGTGAAGAAGCGCACGCCCGTCATCGGCAGCTTGTAGAGATCGTTATAGACAATCCCCATCAGCTCGCCCGCCCGCTTGGTGGCGGCATAGAGCGAGACGGGCTTGTCCACCCGGTCCGTCTCCTTGAACTGGCTGCCATCCGTGCGCGAGCCATAGACCGAGCTGGTGGAGGCATAGACGAGGTGCTTGATCCGCCCTTCGCTCCGCCGCACGCCCTCAAGGATGGAGAGCTGCCCGGTGACATTGGCGGCGGTGTAGGCGAAGGGCGCCTCGATCGACCAGCGCACGCCGGCCTGCGCGCCCAGATGCGCCACGCGGTCGATATCCGGGCGGTCCTTCATCAGGCCCAGCACCGCATCGGCATCCGCCAGGTCCATCTGATGGAACTCGAAGGCGCCCGACGGCGCGTTGCCCGTCAGCGCGGCCAGACGCGCATGCTTCAACGCCGGATCGTAATACGGATTCATGTTGTCGAGGCCGACGACAGAGTCGCCCCTCTTGATCAGCTCGCGGCAGAGATGCGCGCCGATGAAGCCGGCCGCTCCCGTGACAAGCACGCGTCCCATGCGGAATTCCTCATCCTGCTTACGGTGGTTTTTATCTCGCAGGACAGGCGCGCAGATGCCAGGGACTCGCTCCGGGAACCGGAACCAACATCGGTGCCAGCTTGGACCAACCGTGCCCTGCAACCTTGGGCAGGCGCGCGGCAAACTCCCTACTTCGTGCCGAAAAGCCGATCTCCGGCATCGCCCAGACCGGGGCGGATATAGGCGTGCTCGTCCAGCGCCCGATCCACTGCGCAGGTGAAAATTGGCACATCCGGATGCGCCTCCGCCAGCACCGCCACCCCTTCGGGCGCCGCCAGCAGGCAGGCGAAGCGCAGATTGGTGCAGCCGGCGGCCTTCAGCCGGCCCAGCGCGGCCGCGGCCGAATGACCGGTCGCCAGCATGGGATCCACCACAATCACCAGCCGGTCCGCCACATCCTCCGGCAGCTTCAGGTAATATTCCACCGGCCGTTGCGTCACCGGATCCCGGTACAGCCCGACATGCCCGACGCGGGCGGAGGGCACGAGGTCCAGCATCCCCGAGGCCAGCCCGTCCCCGGCCCGCAGGATCGAGACGATGCACAGCTTTTTGCCCGCGATGGACGGCGCCATCATCGGCTCCAGCGGCGTGTCGATCGGCACCTGCTGGATCGGCAGGTCGCGCGTCAGCTCATAGGCCATGAGCAGGCTGATCTCGCGCGCGAGCGCCCGGAACTCGCCCGTCGAGGTCTCCCGCCGGCGCATGATGGTCAGCTTGTGCTGCACCAGCGGATGCGAGAGAATCGTCAGCCGGGGGTGGGTCGCCTGGTCCATCATCGCGCCGCTCCTGTTGCCCTCGCCACGCCGGGCCGATTCCCGCCCCATAGCGCGGCGCCGCGCCGGGGCGAAAGGTGCCCTGCGTCCGCCGGGTGTCGCCGCCGGGCCCCATGGCGGCTATACCCCGCCACCAAGCCGGATCTTTGCTTCAGGGAACCGCCATCGAGACCCGCGCCAGCCTGCTAGCGCCCTCCGGGCTGCCCTCCCAGTTGGACCAGCCCCGGGAACACGCCCCCAAGGACACCATGATGGATCAGCAGCCCGTCACGCCCGCCGCACTTTCCCCGGCCCTGGATGACGCCCGCCGCACCCTGTCGCTTGAGGCAGAGGGGCTGGCGGCGCTGCGCAGCGCCCTTGCCGGCCCGCTCGGCCAGGCGTTCGAACGGGCCGTCGCCGCCATCGCCTCCTGCGGAGGTCGGGTCATCGTCACCGGCATGGGCAAGTCCGGCCATGTCGGGCGCAAGATCGCCGCCACTTTCGCCTCCACCGGCACCCCTGCCTATTTCGTGCACCCTGCCGAGGCCAGCCATGGCGATCTCGGCATGATCGGAGACAACGACGTTGTCCTCGCCCTCTCCTGGTCCGGGGAAGCCCCGGAACTGGCCGATGTGCTGGCCTATACGCGCCGCTGGGGAATCACCCTCATCGCCATTACCTCCCGCTCGCACAGTGCGCTCGGCAGCCAGGCCGACATCCCCTTGATCCTGCCGGTTATGCCGGAAGCCTGCCCGAACGGGCTGGCGCCCACCACCTCCACCACCATGCAGATGGCCATGGGGGACGCGCTGGCGGTGGCGCTGCTCTCCCGCCGGGGCTTCTCGGCCCAGGATTTCCGGCGCTTCCACCCCGGCGGCAAGCTCGGCTCCCAACTCCGCAAGGTGCGGGACGTCATGCATTCAGGCGATGCCGTGCCGACCATCCCCGAGGACGCCACGCTTTCGCAGGCCATTATGGAAATGACCGGCAAGCGCTTCGGCATCACCGCCGTGACAGACGGGGCCGGCCGGCTGGTCGGGGTGGTGACCGATGGCGACCTTCGCCGCGCCTTCCAGGCCGGCTTCGTGGACGGCCCGGTGCGCGACGCGATGTCCCGCCATCCCCGCACCATCGGCCCTGACGCCCTGGCCGAGCAGGCGCTGGCCCTGATGAACGAGCGCCGCATCACCAGCCTTTTCGTGCTGGAGGAAGACCGGCCGGCCGGAATTCTGCACCTGCACGACCTGCTGCGGATTGGCGTCGCGTGACCAGCTCCGGGCCCTATAACGGCCCGAATCCGCCGTGCCACCGCCCTGCCAGGGCCGCATTTGCGGTGGATATCTCGCATCCGGGCCAGACAACCGGAACACCCGGCCCGGGCCCTTACCTCGAGCGTTCCTGAGAATCTCTGCCCCATGCGTGTCGTTGTCACCGGCGGAGCCGGCTTCATTGGATCGGCCCTGGTCCGCCACCTCGTCCTGAACCTCGGCCACGAGGTGCTGGTGATCGACAAGCTGACCTATGCCGGAGACCGCCGGACGCTCGCCG